>CASEYC010000094.1 GCA_949292025.1 uncultured Bacteroides sp.
ACGGTTCTTCTTCTTGCGTACGAACATGCCATAAAGGTACACTTTTTAGGCTTGCGTCACCCGCGTCACCATGGAAAATTTATGGAATTGCTGATTTTAAGGCTGTTACAACCATTGAATTCTTAGGCTGCCAAAGTCAGGTGTCCGGACGCAAACGGGTTCCACGACCTATTATTTGCTTGAACTCGGTCATTGAACCGATTTCCTTGTCAATGACAATAAGGCCACACGTCTTACAATCAACCCCTGTCGCCAAAAGTTCCGAGGTCGTAACTATAGTCGGATATGGTTGGTCAACGTCTATGAAGTTATCCAGCTGTTTCTTTCCTATGGCATCGTCACCTGTTATACGCATTACATACCGACTATCCTTTTTGCATAAATCTGCATTCATCGTAGTCAACAAACTGCGCATAGCCTCTGCTTCATCTATGTCGGCACAGAAAACTATCGTTTTTGTCATTCGTCCAATTTCATGAAGCATCTGGGTGATGCGGTGGGCGACCAATATCTTGCGTTTCAGAAATGAAATGTCGCGCCCGTAATCCTTTTGCTGATAAAAACGCTGTTCTATCGGATGATTATAAATGTCTAACTCATCCTCTTGGGGAGTATATCCTTGCAAGTCCAAATCTATGAAACAGTTGGTAACCCGATAAGGGGCTAAGAAGCCATCTCTTATACCTTGTACAAGGGAATAAGTGTAAATCGGTTTACCGAAATAATCCAAGTTATTCGCTCCTTCATCCGCTTTGGGTGTTGCCGTCATGCCAATTTGTGTGGCTGAGCAAAAATATTCCAAGACTTTTCGCCAAGCCGAATCATCTTTTGCGCTTCCTCTATGGCACTCGTCAACGGTGATTAAATCAAAGAATGACGGTTGGACTTGTTCAAACGGATCTGGTTCTCCTTCTTTACCGATAAGTTGATGATAAAGAGCCATATAAATCTCATAAGCGGAATCTATTTCGCAATCCTTCACTTTTGTCATGATTTTCTTGAAAGGTTTGAAATCTTGCGTCATAGTCTGGTCTATGAGGATATTCCTATCAGCAAGGTATAATATTTTCTTCTTGGTTTCTGATTTATGCAGTCTGTAAATTATCTGAAAAGCTGTATAGGTCTTTCCGGTTCCGGTTGCCATCACGATTAAGATGCGTTGTTTGCCTTTTGCAATGGCTTCTATTGTCCTGTTTATGGCAATACGTTGATAATAGCGTGGCTCATAAGAATAGGCATCAAAATAATAGGGTGTATGGATTATTTCCTCTTCTACTTTTGTCAATGGGTCAGAAGCAAGCAAACGCTCCTTTAATTCTTTTGGCGTTGGAAATTCCTCCAACGAGATTTCTTTTTCATAGCCTGTAAGAAAATCATGTTCTAAGAAAGCATCCCCATTCGAACTGTATGCAAACTTTATATCAAGAATTTCCGCATATTCTTTAGCTTGTTGCATACCCCCACCAACAGGCTTCTTGTTGTCTTTGGCTTCTATTATGGCAATAGGATAATTGTTCCTGTCAAACAAGACATAATCAGCACGTTTCCGAGCTTGGCGGTCATGCGTGTTCCCTTCAAATATCACTCTGCCATCGGTAAAGTAATATTCCATCTTTATTTGGTCGTCTGCCCATCCTGCCTTGGTGATGGCTTTTGTGATAAACAAACGCTTGATGTCTTCTTCTGTCAACGTCTTTTTATCTACCATATTGTCATAATATTATATTATAGGAAGTTCAGATTAGAGTTTTTAATGTAGGCCTGAAATCATACTTTAAGCAAAGGCTATTGTTTAATGCCCTCTTTCTGGCAGATTGATTATTTGATTTATGTCTGCATCCAAGACTTTCATCATTTTTAGAACCATTTCCAAACTAGGCCGCGATGAATTTGTGCACCATTTTGAAACAGTTGTAGGATTAACTCCCAATTGCTCACACAACCATTTGTTTGTCTTCTTCTTTTCTGCCAATAGTATCTTTAGCCGATTAATATCTCGCATCTTACCTGCTTCCATTTCTTTAATCTCTAATACAATGCAAAAATAATGATTTTATTTCATTTTCACTGTTTGTTCAGCGATTATTTGATAAAAAGTTGTATCTTTGCATCAGCTAATCACCCCACTTCAAAGCGATGAAGAATACAGAAGTTAGCACGTTACAAATCCATTACCTATCGCCCAAACAAATCATCGCAATTGATTGAAAGATAATGGATTGTATTCAGAACGAATAGTAGTTTCTATATCGTTACCTGTCAAGCAGACAAGCTTTGTAAGTTTCTCGTTTTCAATAAGTAAGAAGAATTGATATGCCTTGCCTGATGGAAGGCCAACGGGAAGCCGTACACTTTTCCCAGTTCCGTAACAAGGGTGAGGAAATACTTGCGGCAGTAAAGGTTGAACACCTTGTCGCTGTTTCTTTGGCCCTTATACTTTTCGATTATTTTCATCGGGATGTCCAGGAGCCGGACGGAAGATGGTGTGTCCGTCTTCTGTCTCCGGTAGTGTATCCACCAAGTGCCGTCGTCAGCCTGTGTGATGTCGTCCGTCTTCAGCCTTTTCAGGTCGGCAAATGCCAGTCCGGTGAATGTCGAGAAGATGAACATGTCCCTGACAAACTGAAGCTGCGGTTTCTCCACCGGATTCTCCATCAGTTTCTTCAGGTCTTCCAGTCTCATGTGTCGGCTTTTTCGCCGGGGCAGTTCCGGATGCAGCCGGCAATAGGGGTCCCTGCGGAGCGTCCCCTGGCTTACGGCCCGCATGGTCATCTTCTTCAAGCGGTAAAGATGCTCATGCACTGTTTTGGGGCTCATGTTGCAGTCTGTGCGCAAAAACACCTCGAAGTCATCATAGAACACCCGGTCGAGACTGCGCAGCGTCACATCCTCCACGCCTTTTTTTTCATGCACGAAGGCGGACAGGTGCTTGTACGACCGCATCAAGGAGTCATAAGTCTCCTTGATGCGGTCAACGCCTATCCGCTGCTTGTATTCCTCGTTGTGCTCCCTGAAAAGGGCGAGCAGGGTAAGCGGCTTCTGCCCGATGCCCTTCACCGCATTCTTCACCAGCTCCGCCGTGATAAAACCAAGGCTGTCCTTTATCCGCCTGTAATGCCCCTCAATCTCGGCGATCAGGTCGTCTATGGCCCGGTTCACGGTCACGGCATTTGCGCTGCGGCCGTCGGCGCGTCCCTTTTCCGGGTTCCAGATGGCCGGATTGACCGATACCTTTGTGCCGATCTGCTCCCATTCGGCGTCTATGCTGACTTTGCACAGCAATTGGCAGGTCCCGTCCTTGCGGACTTTCGTGCGGTTGATATAGAACAGTACCGCAAAGGTACTGCGGTGCTTTATGTCATTGTTGTCGGTATTCTTTTTCATATTCATGGATTTTAAGGGATTATCATATGACTACGGAGAAACGCTCCGCTATCCTTTCATTCAGACCGTCCGTGTCGGAGCCTATCTTGTCGTCCGTCACCTTCGCATAGATCTGCGTGGTTTCTATCCGGCTGTGGCCTAACATTTTGCTCACCGTCTCAAGTGGAATCCCGTGTGACAGGGTGATTTCCGTGGCATAGGTGTGACGTCCTGAATGAAAGACGAGCCTGCGGTCTATTCCGCAAATACGCGCTATGCGTTTCAAATAAAAATTCATCGTGCTGTTGGCGTACATCGGCAACAGCCGGCCGTCCGGTGCGGTATCCCGGTACTTTTCAATAATCCGCAATGGAAGTTCAAGAAGTGGAATTTCGAACTCTACTCCTGTCTTTTCCCGTGAACTCCGTATCCACCATGTCCCGTCATCGGCCAGGGAAAGGTTGTCTTTCGTCAATAGCTTCATGTCACCATAAGGGATACCGGTATAGCAAGAGAACAGGAACATGTCCCTCACATGGTACAAGGACGGATTATGAAGCGGTGTGGTCATAATCCGGTGCAATTCCTCGTCCGTTGAGGTACTTCTGCTCCGGTTTCGGATGTACGGGTTCGTAACCGAAGAACGGGTAGGCAGCAATGATACCGTCAGCGATGGCTTCGCCTACCACGGTCTTCAGCCGGACCGTGAGATTGATGACTGTACCCGGAGCCAGATGGCATTTGGTACGCAGATGCAGGTCATATTTTTCGATGAAGGAGAGATCCAACGCAGTAAAGGGTATGTCCGACACTTTGTATTGCGACCGGATGAACCTCTCCAGATGGCTGTATGCGTTTTTATAACCCGCGAGACTTTTTGCCGTGCGATTTATCCCGACCCGTTTCTCGAAATTGCCGATGAATTTCATGAAATAGGCCAACAAGGTTTCCTGTTCGGAGGTCATGCCGAGTAACCGGTGCTTCACTTCCTCGGCACTGACACCGTCCCTTACTGCGGACAGTTCCGCATAGATACCAAGCGCTCTTGCCCGTATCTCATCCAGGCGGCTGTTTATTTCCTTTGCCGCCACGCTCTTGCCCGTAGCCCGGCCTGCCGCCCACATCTTTTGCGGCGCCCTCAGCTTCATGCTGAAAGCCGACTCCGAGTATTTCCCGATGTTCAGCCTTGCCATCACGGGACAATACCCGTCGGCATCCGATTCGCTCTTTTTAAGGTAGAACGACACCTTTACATTCGTCTGATTCATAACCTTTTCTTTTAGTTGCAAAATTACCGGATAAAGGTCAAATGAGAGGCATGACGAATATGGCAGAATATAGAAACAAGTCCCATGCGCAAAAGAACCGGTCGGTATTTTTCCCGCTCTGCGAAAAAATAACTATCTTCGCTGACGCAAATATGCAGGGACAACGTTCTTTACGGTGATATGACAGGAGAGTCGGAAGCCCGTTTCGCGTGGATTTTCTTCCCCGGAAAAGGCAACGGATAGGTAGCAATTCATTTTCCTAACCCATCAAAAAACAACTGACGCGCCCCAACGATGGATATGGAATATAACCGCACATCACCTTTCATTTCCAACAGTTTGCATTATTTCTCCAAAATCTATCCGTATGTGGACGAGTTTCACTATATTTGTCCCCGATGTTCGGATAGGAAACAGAAGAAGTTGAGACATTCGTTATACATAGTCCTGTGGGTGTGCCTCCTGTTGCCCGTCACCCTGTGTGCCAAGAAGCGTCAAGCTGTCTTGCCTCCTGATGCGCAAGAGCTGAAGGCCGACTCGCTGATGTCCCGCGTCAGGTTCTTTGCACCGATGTACGAGGAGGCTGTCTCTTCCTACAAGGCGGACCTGTATATCAAGGGGCGCATACACATCCTCAAGCAGAACTTCCTGTTGCGCTTCTGGCCGGACATATTCCGCCTGCGCAAGGGGGTCAGGGAGTATATGATGGAGACATACGGCGAACTGAACTACTCTGCCCCGGACGCTTACGACCAGCGCATCATGGCCACGATGGGCACCTCTTCCGATTTCTGGGAGATGGACCACCGCTTGCTGGAGTATTTCCACGTCAATGTCTATTCGGGCACGCTCCTCTACGACAAGCTGATTTCCCCCTTGGCTCCCAATGCCCCCAAATACTACCGTTACCGCCTGGACTCCGTGGGCGGGCCTCCGCATGACCGCACGTTCAAGATACGTTTCATCCCCCGCACGAAGAGCTTCCAACTGGTGGAAGGCTATGCCCTCGTGAGCGACAATGTGTGGAGCCTGCGCGAGATGCAGTTTTCCGGCCGCTCCGAGTGGTTCACCTTCAGCGTCCGCCTCCGGATGGGCGAGGTAGGCAGGGACGACGAGTTCCTCCCCCTGTCGTGCGACTTGGAGGGACGTTTCGGCTTGCTGGGCAACAAGGTGGTGGGCCATTATACGGCCATGCTGGATTACGAGGAGATCACGTCCCGTTCGTCTGCCGCCGCCTCTCCCCGGAAGGGGCGGAGCCGCTACGACTTGACGGAATCATACGTCCTGCGGTGCGACACGAACGCCCTCGCCCGGGACACCGCCACGTTCAACGCGCTCCGGCCTTTGCCCCTGTCCGAGGATGAGCGGGCGTTGTACCGGGAGCATTACCAACGCCTGGACAGCGCGTCGCGGCGGAAGCGCCCGCGCAAGAAGTCGCTGGAGTTCTGGGGAGAGGTGGGCGACTTGCTCATCAGCGACTATACCCTCAGGCTGAACAAGATAGGGAGCGTGCGTTGTTCCCCGCTCATCAATCCCCTGTTGGTCAGCTACAGCGGCTCCAATGGTTTCTCCTACCGCCAGGAGTTCAAGTACAACCGGCTCTTCACGGGGGACAAGCTGCTGCGCATCGTGCCCAAGATAGGCTACAACTTCACGCGCAAGGAGTTCTATTGGTCTATAAACACCGACTTCGGCTACCTGCCCGAGAAGCGGGCTGCCCTGCACATCAACGCCGGCAATGGCAACCGCATCTACAACAGCCGCATCCTGGAAGACCTGAAAGCCATCCCGGACAGTGTCTTCGACTTCGACCAGATTCACCTGGATTACTTCAAGGACTTCTACTTCCGCCTGCGCCATACGTGGGAAATCGTCAACGGCCTGACGCTGGACGTGGGCCTCTCCATGCACCGGCGCACCGAGGCCGAGCCGAGCAACTTCCAGTTTGTCTACCCGGAGACCCCGCCGGTCAAGTCGGTGGGCGGGGCGCACAATCCGGCCGAGTCTCCCGTCATCCCCGCGTTCGACCCGGAGCTGCTCAACCGCTTCCGCCATTCCTACAACAGCTTTGCCCCGCGTGTCGTCCTGGAGTGGACGCCGGGACAATACTACTACATGGACGGCAAGCGCAAGGTGAACCTGTATTCGCGTTACCCCACGGTCTCCGTGGACTGGGAGCGGGGCATTCCCGGCGTCCTGCCCAACTCCGGCTCCTACGAGCGCATCGAGGCGGACTACCAGCACAAGATAACCTTGCGCCCGATGCACACGCTGTATTACCGGATGGGGTGGGGCAAGTTCACCAAGCAGGGGGACATATACTTCGTGGACTTTGCCAACCTGTCCCGCAACAACCTGCCCGTGGGGTGGAACGACGAAATAGGCGGCGTGTTCCAGCTGCTCGACGGGCGGTGGTACAACGCCTCGCGCGAGTATGTGCGTGCCCACGTGATGTATGAGGCGCCTTTCCTCATCCTCCCGCACCTGATGAAGTACACCCAGTATGTCCTGAACGAGCGCCTCTATCTCAATGCCTTGGCCATGCCCCACCTGAAGCCCTACGTGGAGGCTGGCTACGGCATCGGCACGCACGTGTTCGACTTCGGGGTCTTCGTCAGCTTCGCCAACTGGAAATACCAGGAGATAGGGTGCAAGTTCACCTTTGAGCTGTTCAACCGCTGAGCCTGGCCCGGCGCCTGCCTGCGCCCCTACCTGTAGAGCCAGTTGAGCAGCTTGTTGAGCCACCGCCACCTGAGGCGGAACCAGCGGCGCGTGCTTATCTGCCTTCCCCCGAAACGCAGGACAAACTCCCGGTATCCATGCTTGTGGAAGGGGAGGCCCACGTCCATGAACTCCAGGTGCCGGTACCCGCGTTCGCGGGCGTCCACCAGGGCGTACCACACGGCCAGTATCCCCGGGTATTGCCGCGCGTAGGTCTTGCGCATCCCGCCGGAGAACCACAGGTAGGCGGTGCTGCCGGAGTAGATGCAGGCGCTGCCCCCGATGATACGACCATGGTAGGTGACAATGAAGATGCGGCTGTGCTCGCCCTCCGTCAGCCAATGCTCCATCTCGCGGAAGAAGCGGAGGCTCGGGAAGTGGCGCCGCACCTTGAAGGAGTAGACCCTGTGCAGCATCCGCGCGAAGGCTTGGATTTCGGCGGGGTCGTGCGTCTCGCGCACCTCCGCCCCGTTCTGCAGGCCCTTGCGGATCTGGCGCAGGCGCGAGGGGCTGAACCGCTTCTCCAGCACGTGGGGTGCGTGGAGGGAGTTGCGCACCCTGAGCCAGTTGATGGGGAAATACCCTTGTTGGCGGAAGAGCCGGTAGCCGAACTTGGCGTCGTCCAGGTTACGGAACTCGATGAGGAAAGACCGGCGTGCAGCTTCCTTCGTGAGCCGGGACAGCAGGGCCTCGAACACGGGTTCCTGCTGCCCGGGGGGGCAGAAGTACTCGCCCGTGCCGTAGACTTCGCACCGCCGGACAAGCCCGGGAGGGGTGAACCGGACGCTGCGGCGGACGACGCCCAGCAGCTTCCCCTTGACGCACCCGTCCTCGCTGGCCACGGCCAGCAAGGGCTTGTAGCCGGGCGTCGCCTCGTACAGGCGGAACAGCCCGGTGGAATGGAAGAGGTCGGTCCCCGGCAGGTCGGGGAGCTGGCTCTTGGCGCGGTATATGGTGACTTGTAAAGACATCGGGCACAAATATAGGAATAATCTATGACTTTTTGTATCTTTGCACCCGATTTTATCCTCAAGAAAGATATGGAAAGTATTAGTCAACCCATCAGGCTGCGCCAGGCCATGAAACGCAGCATTGAAGACACGTCCATCGTCATGGTGGGCGCAGGCAACGTCGGCACGCACCTGGCCCGCGCCTTCTACCGCAAGGGGTTCCGCATCCTCCAGGTCTACAGCCGCACGCCCGAGGCCGCCCGCGCGTTGGCCCAAGAGGTGGAGGCGGACCCGGTCACGGACTTCGGGGCGCTGACCTCCAGGGCCCGCCTCTTCGTGGTGGCCTTGGCCGACGACGCCCTCGTCCGGCTCATCCCGCAGATGACCCTCGGGCGTGAGGACGCGCTCTGGGTGCACACCGCGGGCAGCGTGCCCATGGACGTGTGGGCGGGCCATGCCGCGGGATACGGGGTGTTCTACCCCATGCAGACCTTCAGCAAGCGGCGGGAGGTGGATTTCCGCCAAGTCCCCGTCTTCGTGGAAGGCTGCGACCGGGAATGCGCGGACTTGCTCCGCGCCGTGGCCGGCGTCCTCAGCACGAAGGTGTATGAGGCCACGTCCGAACAGCGGCGCTACCTGCACCTCGGCGCGGTGCTGGCCTGCAACTTCGCCAACCACCTCTATGCACTGGCGTCCGACCTGCTGGCGCGCCATGGCCTGCCCTTCGACGCCCTCCTGCCCCTGATAGCCGAGACTGCCCGCAAGGTGCACGAGCTGTCCCCGCGCGAGGCGCAGACGGGCCCTGCCGCGCGGGGCGACCGCAGCGTCATGGACGAGCACCTGAGGCTACTGGCCGACGACCCGTACCTGACGCAGGTGTACACCCTGTTGTCCCAAGGAATCGAGGGAGGGCGGCCATGAGCACCATCAACTATGACCTGCGCCGTGTGCGGGCCCTGCTGTTCGACGTGGACGGCGTCCTCTCCGCCTCGGTGGTCCCCATGACTGCCGAGGGCGGGCCGATGCGCACCGTCAACGTCAAGGACGGCTATGCCCTGCAACTGGCCCGGCTGCGCCGCCTGCGCGTGGGCATCCTGAGCGGGGGGCGGGGCGAGGCGCTGCAACGGCGTTTCAGCACCCTGGGCATCGACCCGGAGGACGTCTACCTCGGCTCGTCCGTCAAGCTCGGGGACTACCGCGACTTCCTCCTGCGCCATGGGCTGGCGGACGACGAAGTGGCCTACATGGGCGACGACCTGCCGGACATACCCGTGCTCAGGCACTGCGGCCTGCCCTGCTGCCCCCATGACGCGGCGCCCGACGTGAAGCGGGTGTGCAAGTACGTCTCGCACGCGGACGGGGGCCACGGATGTGCCCGCGACCTCGTCGAGCAGGTGCTGCGCGCGCAGGGGCTTTGGCCCTCGCTGGAGGAGGACTTGCGCTGGTAGGCGGGCGGTTCCCCGCCCGGGATTGGGCTTTCCCCCCGCTTTGGATAGGGCGACCGCAAGGGTCGCCCCTACTTGTGTGGCTACTCTATAGAGTAACACATAGCTACTCTATAGAGTAACACGCAGCTACTCTATAGAGTAAGTCGATGCTACTCTATAGAGTAAGAAACGCCTACTCTATAGAGTAGCAACGGGTCATCCCCGTGCATGATTGTTTCTTAATTACTATTGTATATGCTTGACAACTTAAGGAATTACCGCATCGTCCTCGCGAGCCAGTCGCCCCGCCGCAAGGAACTCTTGGCGGGACTGGGGCTGGAGTATGAATCGCGCGTCCTTCCGGACGTGGACGAGTCGTTTCCCCCCGGCCTGGCGGGCGGCGACATCCCGATGTACATCGCGCGCGAGAAGGCGGAGGCCTACCGCCCGTCCCTCGGGGCGGACGAGCTGCTCATCACGGCGGACACCATCGTCTGGCTGGGGGGCAGCGTGCTGGGCAAGCCTGCTGACCGCGACGACGCCCTCAGGATGCTGAGGCTGCTGTCCGGGCGGACGCACGAGGTCTACACCGGGGTGTGCCTGACCACCACCCGCTGGCAACACGCCTTCACGGCCCGCACCGAGGTGAGCTTCTGCACGCTCGGCGAGGAGGAAATCGCGTGGTACGTGGACCACTGCCGCCCCTTCGACAAGGCGGGGGCCTACGGCGTGCAGGAGTGGATTGGCTACGTGGGGGTGGAGCACATCTCGGGCAGTTACTTCAACATCATGGGCCTGCCCGTGCAGCGGCTCTACAGGGAGTTGAAAAAGATGCCCGCCCTGTAGGGGGCGGGCGCCAGTGGGGTCAGAGGGTCATGTCGGCGATGAGCTCCAGGTCGCGGCAGGTCACGCCGTGGTCCGCCAGCTCGCCGATGTCTTCCAGCAGCATCTCGCGGAATTCGTCGTGGTCGCCCATCATCTCGTCGGCGCGGCGGTACCGCTCCACGGCACTGGCCAGGCCTTCGGTCACGAGGGCCAGGTGTCCCGCGTTCAGCCAGTCCTGGGCGGTCTTCTCCTGGTCCGGGATGCGGTCGTGGTACTTCTGCGCCGTGTCCCACCGTCCGAGCCTGAAGGCACACCAGGCAATGCACCGCCAGGCGCGGAGGCTGTGTTCCTCGGCCAGGTCCAGGCGGAAGTAGTGGTCCATGGCTTCCTGGTATTCGCCCATCTCCGCCAGGCAGTTGGCCATGTGGTAGATCACGGCGCGGTTGCCGGGTTGCAGCGCGTCCGCCTCCTGGTAGTAGGCCAGTGCGTCGGCAGGCTTCTCCATCATGCGGCAGCAGGTGCCCATGTGGCGCAGGGTCCAGGCGTTGTGGTGGTTGATGAGGTCGGCCTGTTCGTAGTAGCGGAGGGCCATCGCGTAGTGCCTCTGCTTTTGGAGGCAGAACCCCGCCTTCTGGTAGTCCTCGTCCGAGGGCACCATCATGCACGTCAGGCCCATGTAGATGTTTCCCGCCTCCTTCCACCGCTGCTCGCTGAGGAAGAGGTCGGCTATCTCGCGCTTCAGCTCGGGCTGGTTCAGGAGCTGGCCCAGCACGGGGTTGCCATACAGGTCGATGCCCTCGCGGAAGGGATCGGGCAGCTGTCCCTTGTAGCGGCTGAGCTTGAAGAAGCGGTAGAGGTCCTGCAGGTACCGGTTGCTGATGGCCTGCGGCAGCATGGCTGCGTGGCGCAGGATGCCCAGGCGTTCGTTGTCGTCCATCTCGTCCCCGATTTCCTGGTTCAGTTGGGCGAGCATCATGTCGCGCTGCGCCTGTGACAGGTGCTGCAACACGAAGGCCAGCGAATACTTGTCGCTGTCGCAGAGTGCGCCCGCCTCGAAGAAGAGGCAGAACTTCTGCTGGAGCGCCCCCCCTTGCCGCAGTTCGGCGGGGATGGCGGAATGCTCCAGGTCGAAGGGGCGGAACCAGTTGGGCAGGTCGTTGAAGAAGGGATGGGTCTTCAGGCGGGCGAAGGTGCTCATGTAGATGTCCTTGCCCTGCATCTGGAGGTCGCTCATCTCCCTGAACTTGTCGTTCAGTCCCAGGCGGTCCAGGGCCTCGGCCCAGTCGGGGACGTCGCCTTCGTACTCTTCCTCCAGGCTTTGCTTGATCTTCTGGAAGAGGTCCTTGTTCTTCAGCATGGTGGGCAGAATTTCCTCCTGCATCTTGCGGTTGATGTCCTCCGTCTCGCGGCAGCGCAACAGTTGGAGGTAGACGGTGTTCAGCCTCTTGCCCAGCCAGTATTCGGCGGCGTGCTCGCGGATGGTCGCAGCCAGGTCGGGGTAGAGGGGTATCCGGTCTCCATGTTGCAGCAAGGCCAGCGCCACGCCGACGAGGGCGCGCTCGCAGGGCTCGTTGTCAAACGATACGCTGGCTTTCAGCAACCATTGCATCTTCCTGGGGTCGAACCACTGGAGCAGGCTCATGCCCACCGCGCTTGTCAGCAGGCAGATGTCATGGGTGTCCACGATGTTCGACTCCAGCCACAGGTCGGCCTGGGCCACTTGTTCGTCCGTCCACGGGTCGCTGGTCCAGGTGCTGATGAAGACCCGGCGCGACGCGGCTTCATGCCTTCGGCGCAGATCGTCGGGGATGACGTTGTTGTGCGGCGGCAGCTGGCAGAGGTCGATGTCGTCCACTATGCTTTCCAGTTCGGCCAGTTGCTCCTTCAGGCTGGGGTCGGGCGGCAGGAGGGCCCGCGTCCTCCTCAGCTCGTGGTAGTAGCTGGCCGATACCTTGTCCAGCAGTTGGATTCGTGCGCGGTCGGCGATGTCCCACAGGTCTGTGCGCAGGCGCAGGTAGAGGTCCTCCCGTTGCGGGTCGCTGATGCCTTGTCGCATGTAGTCCAGCATGTAGTTGTAGGATGTCCGGTTCTGTTCCAGCCGGTTGGCCAGGGTCCAGTCTCCGCACAGGTCCGACAGCGCCTGGGCTTGAGTCTGGGCTTCCTTCAGCCGGTTCTCTTCCAGCAGTTCTACGATGCTGGCGTGCATTGAGTTGATGTTGTTCTCGTTCATGGGGTTTCAGGGTGTCAGGTCAGGGTGGATGTCAGAATCTTACTTGCACTTGGGCTTGCAGCAGGTTGGAGGCTTCGCGCAGGTGCGGGTCGCGGTAGGTGTATTGCAGTTGCAGGCGGCACTTGGGGTAGAACCACCACTGCACGCCGGCCACGTAGTTGGTCTGCTTGTCCTCCAGGGCCTTGTTGCGGTTGAAGTAGTCGTATGAGGCGATGATGTCGAACTTGGGCAGGACGTGCGCGGACAGGGTCAGGTAGTATCCTTCGCTCTTGGCGTGGCCGTCCTTTCCCCGCAGGTATTCCGAGCGCACGTCTATGGGCTTGAAGTGCAGCTTGAATCCGGCAGCCCAACGGTTGCGGTCATAGTTTTGCCCCACGGCAATGCCCGGGTTCACGGCCGACGTGGCTGCGGCGCACCCCTTGCCTATGATGAAGGAGCCGCCCACGGAGAGCCAGGAGAGGGGATTCACCAGCAGCGAGCCTACGACGTCTTTCTGGTTGTTGCCGTCCTTGCGGTTGATGCCTTGTCCGTTCATCAGCGCGACGTGGTAGGTGGCGAGCTTGCCAAACAGGTCTCCGTAGACCATCAGCCCGATGTCGCGGCCCGTGTGCGAGCCATACAAGGGGTCGCTCCCGTCATAGCCTGCCAGGTAGTTCACCGCCTGTGAGTTGCAGTTGATGAGTTCCAGGAAGCAAGGCGACATGGGGTTCTCGAAGGAGAACATGGTCTTGAACTCGCCGACGCGCACGGTCAGCTCCGGCAAGAACTTGTATTCCGTGTAGGCTTCCAGCACCTTGCTGGTATTGGCGAAGTTATACATGAAGTAGCACGACCACTTGTCCGTGATTTTGCCGCGCACCATCAAGATGGCACGCTTCACTTCAAACGTGTTTGCTTTGGCGCCTTCCGTATCGTCGTATGAGTAGGCCACTTGGGCGTAGCCTTCCAGGGTCAGCCTGTCCTTCAGGGTGTTGACCACGTTGTTCAAGTTGTTTTTGCTTTGGGTTTTCTCTTGCGCGGCGGCCAGGCTTGTCCCGAGGATAAGCAGCAAGAGTGGAATCAGTCTTTTCTTCATTGTAGGATATATTGCTGTAACAGTGCAAAAACAAAGGCAATCCGGACGTTGCCGTCGGATTGCCTTTGGGGTAAATGGTATCAATGCTTATTCGTTGATGGCTGCGATGCCCGGGAGTACTTTGCCTTCGATGGCTTCCAGCAATGCGCCGCCACCCGTGGATACATAAGATACTTCCTTGGCCAAGCCGAACTTGTTGACGCAAGCTACAGAGTCGCCGCCGCCTACCAGCGAGAAGGCACCGTTCTTCGTAGCCTCTACGATAGCCTCGGCCACTGCGCGGGAGCCGTGCGTGAAGTTGTCGAACTCAAACACGCCTGTCGGGCCATTCCACAAGATAGTCTTGGAGCCCTTGATGACATTGGCGAAGAGTTCTTCCGTCTTCGGGCCTATGTCGAGGCCTTCCCAACCGTCGGGGATGTCGTTGACTTCGCAGAACTTCGTGTTGGCGTCGTTCGAGAAAGAGTCGGCAACCTTGGCGTCTACGGCCAATACCAGGTTGACACCTTTTTCTTTGGCTTTCTTCATCAGGTCGAGAGCCAGATCCAGCTTGTCATCCTCGCAGATGGAGAGACCGATTTTGCCGCCCATGGCCTTCGTGAAGGTATAAGTCATGCCGCCGGCGATGATGAGGTTGTCCACCTTGTTCAGCAGGTTCTCGATGATTTCAATCTTCGAGGAAACCTTCGATCCACCCATGATGGCGGTGAACGGACGGTGAATGTCGTTCAGCACCTTGTCAACGGCCTTCACTTCCTTCTCCATCAGATAACCGAACATCTTGTTGTCCTTGTCAAAGTACTTGGCGATAAGAGCCGTAGAAGCGTGTGCGCGGTGAGCTGTACCGAACGCATCGTTCACATAGCAGTCTGCATACGAAGCCAGCTTCTTGGTGAACTCCTTCTGGCTTTCCTTGACAGCTTTCTTGGCAGCGGCCTTTTCCTCGTCGGTGGCGTCGTCAGCCAAGCCACGGGGCTTGCCTTCTTCCTCGGCATAGAAGCGGAGGTTCTCCAGCAACAGCACTTCGCCCGGCTTCAGGGCAGCAGCCTTGACGGCAGCTTCTTCGCCCATGCAGTCGTTGGCAAACTGGACTTCCACACCCAGCAGTTCGTTCAGGTGCTTCAGGATGTGCTTCAAAGAGAATTTTTCTGTTACGCCTTTCGGACGGCCCAGGTGAGAACCGATGATGATGCTGCCACCGTCGGCCAGAATCTTCTTCAGCGTGGGCAGGGCGGCACGCATACGAGTGTCATCTGTAATGTTGAAGTTCTCGTCCAGGGGCACATTGAAGTCTACACGGACGAATGCCTTTTTACCGGCAAAGTTAAATTGATCAATAGTCATAACTTTATAGTTTTTTAGATTAAAAGTGTAACTTTCGTTTCTAATATCTTTCGTTGCCGCAAAGTTAGCATTTATTTCCTTTTTATACTATAAAAAAATCTTATTTTATTTGCTTTCTTTGCCTGTATCCTCTTTAACCTTGTATTTCTGTTCATAATAGCTGCACATCAGACGCAATCCGCAGGCATCGCACTTGGGTGAGCGCGCCTGGCAGATGTATCGCCCGTGCAGGATGAGCCAGTGGTGGGCGATGGGAATATCCGCCTTGGGAATGTTCTTTACCAATTCTTTTTCCACGCTGAGGGGCGTGGTGCATTGGTCGGACACCAATCCCAGCCGGTGGCTGACGCGGAATACGTGAGTGTCCACCGCCATCGCCGCCTTGTTGAACGCCACGGATTGGATGACGTTGGCCGTCTTGCGCCCCACGCCGGGCAACTTCAGCAGGTTGTCCATCGTGTCGGGCACTTCTCCGTTGAAGTCGGACAGCAACATACGGGCCATGCCCACCAGATGCTTGGCCTTGTTGTTGGGATAGGAGACGCTACGGATATACTCGAATACTGCCTCGGGGGTGGCGGCCGCCAAGACTTCGGGCGTGGGATAGGCTTCGTAGAGGGCGGGAGTCACCATGTTCACCCGCTTGTCCGTGCATTGGGCGGAGAGGATGACCGCTATCAGCAGTTGGAAGGGATTTTCGTAATGCAACTCCGTCTCTGCCACGGGGACATGCTCGCGAAACCAAGTCAAAATCTTCTCGTATCTCTCTTTCTTTCTCATCTCAGTTTGTTCTTATGGTAATGAGGCGCCACCTTCAAGTGGAAGTAGAGCGTGGAAACGATGGTGAGGCAGGCTCCGAACAGGTAGGCCCGGTCGAAACTGCTGATCTCGGCTATGTAGCCGCCCGCCAGCATCCCGATGCCGATGCCCACATCCCACGAAGTCAGGTAGGTGGATGTGGCCGTGCCTCGTTGGTTGTTGGGGGCAAGGTTGACAAACAAGGTGTTATAGGCGGGAAACATGATGCCGAAGCCGATGCCCAACATCAGCGCGATGCCGAAGAACAGCACGCTGCATAAGGCCGGATTCCACTGGATGAAGTAGACGCATCCGGCTAGCAGGAAGAAACTGGCGATGACCAGGTAAAGTCCCACATTGATGACTTGCGTTATTTTCCCATGATCCACCAACCTGCCGGAGAACAGCCGCGACACGGCCATGCCCACCGCCATGAACGTGAAGAAAAAGCCCGTGGACACATCCATCCCGATTTGCTTGGCATACATGGCCACATAGTTGGTGGTCATGCCGTAGGGGACGGAGAGCAGGAGCAGGCTTAACCCCGCAGGCATCCCTTTGAGCAGGATGAAACGGTCCAACGAGACGGGCGCTCGCCTGACGGGCGGCTTGTAGGGCGTCTTTACCATCGAAGCACAGAGCATCCCCAGCAGGCACGACCCCAGTGAGGTGCAGAAGATGACAGGATAGCCCGTGCCGGCATCGTGCATGAACAATCCCACCATCGGTCCGATGGACATGGCGGTGTTGTTGGTCAATCCGTAGTAGCCTAATCCTTCGCCGCGGCGCGAGGAGGGCATGATGTCGATGACGATGGTGTTGCCTCCGACAGTCACCGTGCCGAACGCCAAGCCGTGGACGATGCGCAGGATGATGAACAACGTCAGCGTGCCTGCCACCAGATAGCCTCCGAAAATGGCCGTGAACACGAAGTAAGCCAGCAGATACAGCGGCTTGCGCGCAAACGTGTCCAGCAGATAACCCGAGAAGGGACGGATGCACAAGGCGGCAATGGTGTAGCAAGACAGCACGATGCCAATAGTCGCCTTGTCTGCCCGGAATATTTCGTCCAGGTAGAAAGGCAACACCGGCATCATCAGCCAAAACCCGAAGTAAAGCAGGAAGTTGGCCGCCAAGATGAAGCAATAACCGGGAGTGACGAGCCTGTCTTTCATCCCGTTTAGTACGCCGCTTCGAACTCGCGGAGGAAGCGTGTATCGTTCTCCGAGAACATTCGCAGGTCTTTCACCTGGTATTTCAGGTTGGTGATGCGTTCAATGCCCATGCCCAAGGCGTAGCCGCTATAGACCTTGCTGTCTATGCCGCAGGCATCCAGCACGTTGGGATCCACCATGCCGCAACCCAGGATTTCCACCCAACCCGTGTGTTTGCAGAAGGGGCAGCCCTTGCCGCCGCAGATGTTGCAACTGATGTCCATTTCCGCGCTCGGCTCGGTGAAGGGGAAGTAGGAGGGGCGCAGGCGAATCTTGGTGTCGCTGCCGAACATTTCCTGGGCAAAGAGCAGCAGCACCTGCTTCAGGTCGGTGAAGGATACACCTTTGTCTATATAGAGACCTTCCACCTGGTGGAAGAAGCAGTGGGCGCGGTAGCTGATGGCTTCGTTGCGGTAGACGCGCCCCGGGCAGATGATGCGGATGGGCGGCTGCGCGTGCTCCATGGCGCGCACCTGGACGCTGCTGGTGTGCGAGCGCAAGATGATGTTCTTGGTCACATCGCCGGGATTGACATCCACAAAGAAAGTGTCCTGCATGTCGCGGGCAGGATGGTCGGCGGCGAAGTTCAGTTTGGTGTAGACGTGCAGGTCGTCTTCCACCTCGGGGCCGTCTGCAATGTTGAAGCCCATGCGGGCGAAGATGTCGATGATTTCGTTCTTCACGATGGTCAGCGGATGGCGTGTGCCCAGGCCGATGGGGTAGGCCGTGCGGGTCAGGTCAAGGTCGTCCAATCCCGTGTCCTGGCTGGCGAATTGCTCCTTGAGGGCAGCAATCTTTTCTTGTGCCTTGGTCTTCAACTCGTTGAGGCGCATGCCCACGGTCTTCTTCTGGTCGGCGGGGACATTGCGGAAGTCGGTCATCAACTCGTTGATTGCCCCTTTCTTGCTGAGGTATTTGATGCGCAGAGCCTCCAGTTCGTCGGCGTTGGCGGCTTGCAGGTTCTCCACTTCTTGCAGAAGTTGTTCTATTTTCTCTATCATATTTATATTTAGTATTTATATTTCGTCCGTATGAGCGGTGCAAAGATACGACTTTCTTCCTTATCTTGTGCAGCCTGTTGAAATTAAACGTCGGTTGGCTGTCTCCGTAAAGAGGCACTTGAGCGCTCTAAACAGGGATTTGAGCGTGCCAAAGTGCCTCTTTATGGCTGTCAAAGTGCCTTGTAGCGGCCGTCAAAGTGCCTCATTGCCTGTCCACCTTCAGCAAGCCGCCGGTCGTGGTGTCAAACAACACGGTCGTGGTGGAGTTCTTGTTGAACAACACGGGAGCCAGGTATTCGATGGTGCCGAACTGGGTGAGCGGCGTTTCCGTTTCCAGCAGCGGGTGGTTGCCTTGCTTCAGCGTGATTCTTGCGCGCCCGGGCATGTTGTAGGCCACGCCTTCCGGTTCGCCTTTTTTCTTGCCGTCCGTTTCTTCATCGGCGGGCAGGGATGGCGTGTTGAGGTTGGTGATGGTCAGGTAGTAAGGCTCGCCGGCCAAGTTGTCTTTGTCCAGCAGGCCTAATTTCTGCGAGAAGCGGAAGGCTACCTCGTCCTTCATCTCGGCAGGGGTTATCCGGATGCTGACGGCTTTCGTTTGCTTCGAGGTGTGCCCGGTGAACATTTCCGTCAAGGCTTGTTCTTGTTCTTCCAGGTTGTCCAGCATCAATTTGAGCTGCATGCCGTCTTGCGGGGTGTTTTCCGCATCGCCGCGCAGCAGGTCGTTGCGGCTTTCGCGCATGAGATAGATTTCCTTGGCGACAAGCTCGGCCTGTTTCGCTGTGGAGCCGGCCAACAGGATTTCTTCGGTCAGGAATTTGCTCGGGTCGGGCAACTGTTTTTCTTGCCGGTCAACGGAGTTTTCGGGTTGTTTGGCCGGTGTGCCGCTGAAAGGCAGGTTGATGGAGCGCACGATGCCGTCTTCCGTCAATTCCATCAGCGGTGCCACGGTCTTGTCCTTCAACTTGACAAAGTAGACGCGCTCCCTGTCCGGGGTGCCGACGGTGTTCAGTTGGATGTTGTCCAGCGTCCAATGTTCTTCCGGCTCTGTCGAAACTTGTTTTTGTTGCAGGTAGCGTCTGGCGTATTGGCTGAATACGCCCGGGGTGTAGGTGTGGCGGGAGATTTGCAGGACAATTTCCAATTCGGTTTTGGGCAGCATGTAGGTGACGCCATAATCCTTGCCCCGCATGACGCCTACCGTGACTTCCGTCTGGGCGGTAGCTGTGAGGGTGGCGAGCAAGGCTGCTGCAAGTATCAGGTTCTTTTTCATATCTTTCTAAGTTTTGGGTTGCACCATTCGGAGGAACAAAGTTAATCAACTTCCGCTTAGCAGGGATTCGCTTTAGGGTTTATTAACGAACACGATGCAGACAGGCTCGTCCATGCGGATGTCTTGATGCGTGTCTTTCAGCTTGCCGCTTTGCAAGTCTCGCTCGAAGACTTGAATCACATTGCTGTCCCTGCAAGCCACAAGCAGGTATTTGCCATTCGGCGTGATGGTGAAGTTGCGCGGGTGTATGCCTGTCCGTTGATAGCCTATGGGCGCGAGCGTGCCTTCCTGCGGGTGTATGGCGAAGATGGCTATCCCGTCGTCTTTCAGTCGGTTGCTGGCGTATAGGAATTTGCCGTCCGGGCTTACGTGGATGTCGGCGCTGCCTCTGGCGCCAGTGGTGTCGGCGGCAATGGTTTGCAGGATGGTCAGGTTTCCGTCGGCGTAGGCGAAGGCAGTGATTTCGCCCGACAACTCTCCGATGACGTAAGCGTGTTTGCCGTCCGGGGCAAAAGTCAGGTGGCGTGGACCTGAGTCGGGCTTGACGGGTATGGCCGTGTCTTCAGGCGTGGCGCTCAGTCCTTTGGAGGTGACGGCGAAGCGCAGGATGCGGTCGGCGCTGAAGTCGGTGGCAAAGACATAATCCCCGTCGGGCGAGAAGGCGGCGCAATGGATGTGCGGCGTGATTTGCCGGATTTTGTCCGGGCCGGTTGCCTGCCCATGGAAGAGGGTGTCTGCAGGCGCCGTGGTACCATCGGCATTAAGCGGGAAGACCGACAGGCTTCCGCCGCTGTAGTTGGCAGTCAGCACCATGCGGTCGTTGGCAACCACGTAGCAGGGATCGGCGCCGTGAGTCAGTTGCTTGCCTACGAGGCGCAGGCTTCCGCTCTCCGGATTGAAGGCCAAGGCGTTCAGGGCAGCCGTGTTGTTGTTCATTTCGCTGACCGCATAGACGAATTTGCGGTTGTCCGACACCGTCAGATAGGAGGGGTTAGGCAATTCGACCGAATCCAAGGCGGAGCTGCTCCCTGTCTGCTGGTCGAAGCGGAAGGTGTAGATGCCTTTGCTGGTGCCGTCCGTGTAGGTGCCCACCAGCATGGTCAGTTCGTCAGCCTTCCCGCCCGCGTCTTTCAGCGTGCAGGCGCCCAGGCTGGAGATGAGTAGAAATAATGACAGCATTTTCATAGTGATGTATGTTTGGAGGGCAAAGGTAAGCAAAAGCTGGCGGATATTTTCGTTTTTATTGCTGCATATCCGTTTTTTCTGATGATTTTTTGCAGGAAAAGGATTGCATATTCAGAAAAGATGCCTATCTTTGCCGCCCGAATAGTAATATCATTTCGTTGTGAATGATTGTCATGGGGTTGACTGGATTTGACAGCGGGAAGAAATGGTAGGTAAGCATGCAGTGCTTCGTTGGCTGGCACTTTAATCTCAGTCCTCGAAAATTTATCTGGCGAAAGACAATACGCTCTCGCTGCGTGATTGAAGCATAGTAGATCGACGCTTAATCCCGGCACAAGGTGCTGGGACGGGACATCACTCGGAAGCTGTTGCTCCGAAGCATTCCGGTCAAGTGGTGCAGCTACATCGGAGATAGTCCACGTCGGCCTTGCGGCGTAGATGAAGTTTTTAGAGGATAAGGTCGCGGTTGATGGCTTTGGTTCTGCCGCGGCACGAAAATTCAGGCAAAGATAAGCATGTAGAAAGCTTATGATTTCCTCGTTTGGACGAGGGTTCGATTCCCTCCAGCTCCACGAATTTTCTAAACCGCTGATTTTCAGCGGTTTTTCTTTTAAAAATAAGTGTCTGTTTTCTCATAAATGTCTGTTTTTGTCGGTTGATGAATCGTCAAATATTAACCGCAAAAAGAAAACAAAAATGGGAAGAAAGAAACAAATGATGGTCCTGCCGCATCTGGTGGATGCAGGTGGCGACATGAAGAAGGAATGGTATGTGGAATATTCCATGCGTGACCCTTATACGGGGGAAATGAAGAGGTTCCGCGAATATGCCGGCATCAACAAGTTGCCTACAGCAGAGGAACGCTACGCCCTGGGAGAGCGCATGGTCTCGGCGGTCAAGGAAAAGATAGCCGCAGGATGGCCCCCCTATACGGCCAAGGCCACCACCTATGAGGACAACCTGATGCTGTCCACCGTGGCCGGGCGATGGGGCAATGTGCGCGAAGGTGTCGTGAACATCCGCACCCACCTCTCTGAGTTCCTCGGTATGAAGAA
The DNA here is from genome assembly GCA_949292025.1 of uncultured Bacteroides sp. Lineage (GTDB taxonomy): Bacteria > Bacteroidota > Bacteroidia > Bacteroidales > Bacteroidaceae > Bacteroides. The sequence continues at coordinate 21,727 of CASEYC010000094.1, forward strand.
GAGCGAAGTATCGCCCAAGTCCTACCAGACCTATCAGTCCAAGATACGCATCTTCTGCGAGTGGGCAGAGCAAAACGGGCTGGACAAAATACACGTGGGGCACATCACGAATGAGCATATCCAAGACTTCATGCGGAACATCGCGGAGGGGAAAGGGCTTAGTCGCCTGACCATGGAGAAGTACGGGCAGATCCTGCACAGTTTTTTTCGACTGGATGATTCGTGTGAAGAAGCTTCTGAAGGAGAATCCCGTGACCGACCTGCCGCGCATCGGCAAGGTGGTGGACCGGGCACCGAAGCCCATACCCGACCAAGAACGTGCCCGCCTGCTGGCCGCCATGAGGAAGTACGACCGCCAGCTATGGATTGTCTGTCAATTGGAATATTACTGCGCCATCCGTCCCGGTGAATGCCGGTTGCTCAGGGTGGGGGATGTCGACCTGGACAACGCTGTCATCCGCGTTCCTGCCGATGTGGCCAAGAACCGCCAGGCGGAGACCGTCGCCATGCCTGTGCAGTTGGTGAACGTGTTTCGCAAGGAGTCGCTCTGCGAGGCGGATAGGGGCTACTACCTCTTCTCTGCTTCCGGTCTGCCTGGGGAGAAGATGTTGGGGAAAAACAGTTTCCGCAACCGTTTCAACGCCTTGCGCGACAAGCTGCACCTGCCACCGGAATACAAGTTGTATAGTTTCAAGTACACGGGTGGCGTGAAGCTGGTAAATGCAGGCATCGACACCTGGGAACTCCAGCGGCACATGCGCCACAAGTCCATTGACACCACGGAACATTATATCAGGAAGAACTTCGCTGTCAAGAGTGATACGATCAAGAACCACTTCCCGGACATCGAGTGAAAAAAATCCCCGGCCACCCTGATGGCGGCCGGGGAACATTCTTGTACAACATTCACAACCTCCGTTGTTACTACTAAAAATTGTTTCGCCACAAAGATACTACTTTTTCCGCAACTTGTACACAAATGCCATGACAATTATCACCAGCACCACGGGCACCAGCACCCGCCACTTGTGCCTCTCCCACCAAGACACTTCCGCCACCTTCTGCTCCTTCTTCAACGCCTCGTCCACCTTCTCCGACAGGCTGTCCACCATCAGTTCCATCCGCCGGATGGTCGCCATCATGTCCGTCTGCACCTTCTCCGAGGTCTGCTCATCCTTGTCCGCCTTGGTCGTGCTGACATACACCGGATATTGCCTACCCGCGCTGTCCGGCAGGGTGTAGTACGTCGTGGTATGCTCCACCTTCAGGTTGCTCAACTTATCCGTCACTTGCCGCTGGCTCAACTGGAAGCCCGCCCGCAGGCTGTCAAACTCGCGGGAAAGCCGCAGGAAGTCGGCTGAATAGTCCTGGTTCACTTGCTGTGCCGTGTTCTTCGATGTCCGGCAACTTGCCAACGTCAACACCGCCAGCACATACAATAAGAATATACCTCCTGTCCTCATATCTCCTCCCTTCTTCATTCTTCATTTAACAACTCCCACCCACTTTCCACGTCGCTCATCAACGCGTACACCCCGTTCTCATGCCTGCTGATGGCCGCCGCCAGCCCGCACATCGTCTCCCGGTCATCCACGTCCGGCACCCATGAATCAGGCACCTGCATATCTTGGCAGACGGCGCGGAGGTAGGCGGCCGTGTCGTTCTCCACGGGTGGGGCCCAGCGGGTGATGAAGTCCTTCAACGTGACGCAGCCACGGAGACGGCGGTAGTTCTGCAACGTCCTGATGAGTGCCCGGTACCCATACGCGGGCGACACGAACTGAAAAAACTCCGGGTCCGTCTGTTCCTCACGCAGACCCTGCCACTTGTCCTTGCTCCGGCGGATATTGCCGGGGTTGTTGTTCCTGATTCCTCTTGGTTTCATACGCAATATTTGTTCCAATGTTCCTATGTCAAAAACTCAATACCCGTTAGGCGGCTCCCGCTCCCCGCACTTCTTCTTCTCACACCGCTTCAACGCCAGCTCGATGCGAAGCTGTGCGTTTTCCTCCTTCAGGTTCAGCAGGTCATCTTGCACCTTGCGCAGGCGGTCCGTCTGCTCCACGAACCTCGCCTCCTTCTCGCTAAGCTGTGTCTGACAGAACTCGTTATACTCCCGCAATGCCCTGAACTCCTCCTGGTCCGCCTTGGCATCGTCAATGCGTGCGGCATTCCGGCGGTTCAGCCACCATTTCAGGAACTGCTTCACGCCCTCGATGCCACCCAGGGCTGTGATCAATACCACCCAATCGTTTAATTCCATATACCTATATATTATAGATGCAAAGTTATTCCCCCTATGCAAACCCGGAAAGGACACCGCCCGCATTCTGCTGACATCCCGTGTCAGTTGATTTTTTGTACTTTCGCGAAAAAATGATATACGCATACATCCGCGTCTCCACCGATCGCCAGACGGTCGAGAACCAACGCTTCGAAATCGACAACTTCTGCAAGGCAAGACAAATCCGGATAGGCCGCTACATCGAGGAGACCGTCTCCGGCATGAAAGCCGTGGACAAACGGGAACTGGGCCTGCTTATCCGCAAGATGAAGGAGGGGGAC
>CASEYC010000095.1 GCA_949292025.1 uncultured Bacteroides sp.
ATGGCTCGGACCAGCGGATTACATATCCGATGATACATTGATGTACGCTACAAACAGGGCGTTGGCAACCATTGGGGATGAACTTTGTATCAACTTTGCTCATGTGGCTTAGTATAAATTAATTCTAATGACTTACTTAAATACTAATGAATGCTTATGTGGAAGATTTACCTCAAGCAAGCCTGGGCGATGCTTCGTCAAAACCGCCTTTTCTCGTCCATCTACGTGGTGGGCACGGGACTGTCCATCGCGCTGACGATGACCGTCTTCATCATCTTTTACGTGAAGACCGCGCCGATTTACCCGGAATACAACCGGGACAGGACCGTGGTGCTGAAGTACCTGAAGTGGTATCCGTCCGGTCAGCCGGACAACTGGCACGGCGCCGGGTTCAGTCTCGATGTAGCCGGCCTGTTGGACGGCGTGCCCCATTTGGAGGCCATGGCCATGACTTGCGAGAACGTGCCTATGGGGTGTCGCGTGGGCGTGCCGGGGCAGAAGCAGGTGTTCGATGTGCATACGTTGTACGTCAGCGTCGGTTTCTGGCAGGTCTTTACGCCGCGTTTCCTGAGCGGTAAGCCCTTCACGGAGGCCGAAGACCAGGCCCGCAGCCATACCGCCGTCATCAGCAAGACCACTGCCCGCCGGCTCTTTGCCACCGAGGATGCGGCAGGGCGCACGTTTCTCTACAAAGGCCATCCCTACACGGTGAGCGGGGTGGTGGAGGACGTGTCGTCTGCCACGCCCGATGCTGTGGCTGATGTGTGGATGCCCCTCTCGCTCTCTGACTATGTGGACTACCGCGACCGCCAGAACCCGTTGATGGGCAATCTGACCTATTATCTGCTGGCCGATGCGTCCGGGAATAAGGAAGAACTGAAACAGGCCGTGTGCGAAGCCTTCCGCCGCCATGATGCGGGTCGGGATGTCGTCAACGACCTGATGGGGCAGCCCGACGATGCCGCCCTCGCTTCTTTCCGCACAGACCCTCTGATTGCGCCAGACTTGGGCGGCGTTTTCCGCTCGTTGCTCTACATCGTCCTGGCCCTGCTCATCATCCCTGCCGTCAACCTGAGCGGCATGATAGCCAGCCGGATGGACAAGCGTATGGCCGAGCTGGGCATCCGTCAGGCGTACGGGGCGACGCGGAGCACGCTCCTTGGCCAAGTGCTGTGGGAGGACCTGCTGCTCACCCTGCTGGGCGCCGTGGCGGGGCTGGTGTTCTGCTACGTCATCGTCCTCACCTCCGGCTCGTGGATACTGACGCTGTTCGATGCCCAGGTGAACACCGACTTGCCCGTGCCTTTCCTGACGATGGAGATGCTGTTCAACCCCTGGGTGTTCCTCTGCGCCTTCGGGCTGTGCCTGGTGCTCAACGTGGTGTCTGCCCTGCTGCCTGCGTGGTGGGGGCTAAGGCACACGATTGTGCAGGAACTGTATGCGAAACGATAAATTTACCAACAACATGATACTCTTACACCAACTTTGGAACCAACGCCGGCAGAACCTCTGGATATTTATCGAACTGCTCATTGCCGGCTTCTTCTTGTGGATGGTCATCGACCCCATCTATGTCCTGACCGCCAACCGTCTCATCCCGCAGGGCGGCGACACGCGGGGCATGTACGTCCTCCAATTAGGGCAGTACGATAACAGCTTTGCCCAGTACGATGCCGCGCAGGACTCTGCCGGACAGATGCGCCGCCATTACCTGAGCATTGTCCGCGCCGTGAGGACCTGCCCCGAGGTAGAGGCCGTGTCCATCGCGGCATTCAGCAGTTTCCCCAATGGCATGGGGTGGAATGGCATGCAATTGTTCAATGCCGACACGGCGATGGTACACGTGCAGCAATACAGGTTTGTTTCAGCAGAAGGCAGCGACCTGCCGCTGGCCTACGGCATGAGGGATGTCCGTACGGGCGAACGCATCCAGTTGCCTGCCGACTTTGCCCAGCGCGACATGGTGGCCATCTCCGAGCGCACGGCCCTCGACCTCTTCGGCACGGCAGATGCAGCCGGGCGCACCGTCTACTTCGACTCCGACCATCAGCAGCCTCACGAGGTGGCCGCCGTCTTCCATAACTACAAGCATTACACCTCCGAGCAACCTTACCCCTTGATGGTGAAGGCAGATGCGGACGTGATGGAAATACCCTCCCTCATGGGCCTGATGTATCCCATCGTCTTTCGCCTGAAGGACGGTGTGGACCCCGATGCCTTCGAAGCCCGCTTCCAGGAGGAGGTAGCCCCGCACCTGTCCCAAGGCAACTTCTTCTATGACGGGATGCAGACCTTCGCCGAGTATGGCCGCCGGCAAGCCCTCTCGTCCGGCATCACCAACAAGCTGCGCCTGCAATACGCCCTGGGCGGCTTCGCCCTGCTCTGCATCTTCCTCGGCATGGCCGGGACGTTCTGGATTCGCGCCAATGCCCGCCGGGAGGAGATTGGCATCCGCCGCTCGATGGGGGCATCCGTGGGACGCATCACCCGCCAGTTCTTGGGCGAGGGCGCGGTGCTGGTGACGGTGGCCTACGCCCTGGCCCTGCTCGTGGTGGTGAACTACGTGTCAGTGGCCGGGTTTGCCGAGGGCATCAGCGCCATAGGCCATCTCACGAAGGATCTCGCACCCGATCCGGCCTACGCACAGAACCGCCCCGTGCCGCACTTCCTTTGGGTGACGGCGCTGACCTACGTTGTCCTGCTGCTCACCGCCTTGACAGGGACTTGGATACCCGTCCAAAGGGCGGCGCGGACGTTGCCCGTGGAAGCGTTGCACGAAGAGTGAATATACCCCTTGCAAGGAATATCTCAAGGGGTCACGCGTGGGGTACCTCAAGGGGTCACGCGTGGGGTACCTCAAGGGGTCACGCGTGGGGTACCTCAAGGGGTCACGCGTGGGGTACTTCAAGGGGTCACGCGGGGGGTATCTTGAAGGGGCACGGTGACTGTTGACGAAGGGTCACGGATACTCTTATATGCTAACAACCAATACTTATATATGATGATTAAACTCTACCTGAAACAAGCCTGGGCGTTGCTCCGCCAGAACCCGCTCTTCAGCGGGCTGTACATCGCGGGCACCGGGCTGGCCATTGCCATGACGATGATTGTGGCGATGATTTACTACGTGAAGCTCGCCCCGGTCTATCCGGAGGTGAACCGCGGGCGGACGCTGTACCTGACCTACACTAGCTTCAAGAGCGACCGCAGCGAGTGGCAGTCCGCCTTGTCCCACTCGGCCTTGCAGGACTGGGCGTTGCACCTGGAGAATGCGGAGGCCATCTCCGCGCAGTACAGTTCCTGGCAGTTCACGCGGAATGCCTACATCCAGCCCGAAGACCGCAGCGGGGACTTCCACCCGCAGGTGATGCTGACCGACCCGGCCTTCTTCCGCGTCTATGCCTTCCGTTTCCTGGAGGGGAATCCCTTCACGGAGAGCGACCTGCAGAGCGGCATCCGCACGGCGGTCATCACGGACGACCTGGCGCGGCGGCTGTTCGGCACCGCCGAGGGGGTGGTGGGGCGGTCGTTCAGCCTCAGCTACATCCGTTACCGGGTGTGCGGCGTGGTGCGGGGCGGCAGCTACCTCACGCCGCAGTCCTACGCGCAGGTCTACCTGCCTTACAGCGTGGATGGGAAGTACCGCGAAACCCAGACCGCCATGTTTCCCTACCTCGGCTCCTTCAGCCTGACCTTCCTGGTGAAGGACGACGCGCAGGCCCGGGCGTTGCAAGCCGAGGTGAAGGACGTGACGCGCCGCCTCAACCTGGAGCACGAGGGGCAGTGGAAAATGAACCTGTGGGAGCAGCCCACGACGCACGCCCTCAGCGTCTTCCAGGAATACCCGGCGCATGAGTTCAACTTCTGGGCCAAGGTGCGCTACTTCGGCCTGATGCTGCTCGTCCTCCTGCTGGTGCCCGCCCTCAACCTGAGCGGGATGATTGCCAGCCGCATGGAGAGCCGCCTGGCGGAGATGGGCGTGCGCAAGTCCTTCGGCGCGGGGCGGGGCACGCTGCTGGGCCAGGTGATGTGGGAGAACCTCCTGCTGACGCTCCTGGGCGGCGTGCTGGGGCTGGTCGTGGCCTGGCTGGCCCTCTATGCCGGGCGCGAATGGCTGTTCTTCCTGCTGGACGATTATGCGGAGGCCATCCCCGAGGGGGCCAATGCCTACGTCAGCGGCGAGATGCTCTTCGCCCCGGTGGTGTTCGGGTGTGCCTTCGTGCTGTGCGTGGTGCTCAACATGCTGTCCGCCCTGCTGCCCGCGTGGATGTCGCTCAGAAAGCCTATTGTCTACTCATTGTATGAAAGGAGGTAAATCATGTTCCGCTTGATACTCAAAACCCTTTGGGCCCGCCGCAAGCGCAATGGCTGGCTGCTGGCCGAACTCATCCTGGTAGCCCTGCTGTCGTGGGCCATCTTCGACCCCGTCATCGTGGTGACGCACGACCGCATGCTTCCCTTGGGCTACGATGCGGACCGCCTCTGCCTCGTGTCCATGGACGCGCTGCAACCCTCGGCGCCCGGCTACGACTCCTTGTCCGCCACGTCCGGTGCCCTGATGGAGTCCTACCTGCATATCATAGACCGTGCGCGCCAACATGCCGACGTGGAGCAGGCCACGGCCCTGATGGGGTTCAGTTACCCCGGCTCGCAAGGCAGCAGCTCCACCAACTATCGGGTGGAGGGCGACACGACGGAGAACGCCACCAGCGTCTACCTGGTCGAGTTCCTGCCCCATACCCATTTCTTCGAGACCTACGGCTTCCGTCCGGGCAAGGGCCTGACCCCCGCCGAGCTGTCCGACCATGCCTACGGCGAGAACGACTTGGTGATAGACGAGAACACCCTGGACTATATGTTCCGCACCGACGACCCGCGCCGCAAACGCTTCTGGGGGTACGACGAGACGGACACTACCTATATTAATATAATAGGTGCGGTGGGTTCCGTCAAGTTCTATAGCGACCAGCGCCCCATCCCGCTCGTTTTCCGGCCCGGCAAGGCGGAGGACATGGCAGCGGATTACCTTCCTCAAGATGCCCGCATCCTGATTCGCCTGAAGGAGGGCGTCAGCATGGACCGCTTCCTGCACGACTTCAAGCCCTGGATGCTCCAGAACCTGCGGGCAGGCAATCTCTATGCCCGCGACCTCAAGACCTATCGCCAGGGCATTGACGAAGTGGAGTTCAACACCTCCACGCCCATCTACCGGCGCAACCTGCTGGTGGCCGTCTTCTTCCTCGTCAACCTCTGCCTGGGCGTGGTGGGCACCTTCTGGCTGCAGACCCGCACGCGTCGGGAGGAAGTCGGGGTGATGCTTTCCTTTGGGGCGACGCCGGGGCGCATAGTCCGCCTCCTGCTGGGCGAGGGCGTGGTGCTGACCACCGTGGGCACACTGGCTGGCTGCTTCATCTACCTCCAATACGCCATCCACGAGGGCTTCTCCAAGGGAGCGATGTATTGGGACATCCTGCGGCCGGAGTATTGGACGGACTTCTTCTGGGCACACTTCTTCATCGTGTCGCTCATTGTCTACGCCGTCTTGCTGGTGGTGGTGTCGACAGGCGTCTACATCCCCGCCCGGAAGATAAGCCGCATCCCGCCCACCGAGGCCCTGCGCGACGAGTAGGCGGACACCGAAAGCGGACAGGGTGTCCGATTCCGAACACCCCCGCTGATGGATAAATAGCAAGCTATCAGGTGCTTGCCGTTCTGGCACGGCATTTGATTAGGCATTGAACAGATAAACAGATTATTATTAACTCATAAAAACCATACGATTATGTCAATGATCAAGTTAACGGACATTACCAAGATTTACCGTACAGACGAAGTGGAAACCCTCGCCCTCGAGGACGTGAACATGGAAGTAGAAAAAGGAGAATTCCTCAGCGTGATGGGCCCCTCCGGTTGCGGCAAGTCCACCTTGCTGAACATCATGGGCCTGCTGGACCTGCCCACCCGTGGCAAGATAGAGATAGCCGGCACGGACACCACCGGCATGAAGGACAAGGAGCTGGCCGCCTTCCGCAACCGCAAGCTGGGCTTCGTCTTCCAGTCCTTCCACCTCATCAACTCGCTCAACGTCATCGACAACGTGGAGCTTCCGCTGCTCTATCGCAAGGTCTCCGCCAAGGAAAGACGCCGCCTTGCCGAGGAGGTGCTGGAGAAGGTCGGCCTGACGCACCGCATGCGCCACATGCCCACCCAGCTCTCCGGCGGTCAGTGCCAGCGCGTGGCCATCGCCCGGGCCATCATCGGCAACCCGGAAATCATCCTCGCGGACGAACCGACGGGCAACTTGGACTCCAAGATGGGCGCCGAGGTGATGGACATACTCCAGCTGCTGAACAAGGAGGACGGACGCACCATCGTCATGGTGACGCACAACGAGGCCCAGGCCAAGCTGACGAAGCGGACGGTGCACTTCTTCGACGGGCATCTGGTGGGGTAAACAGGATTTTAACTTAGGCGCGGATTACGCGGATGGACGCGGATTTATTATTTGTAGAGATGCAGCGCACCACGTCTCTACAGCACCAAACCCTATAAATATAATCCGTGAAATCCGCGTAATCCGCGCCTAAAATTAAACCGATAAATTATCATTATACATCACAACCATGTTCAAGCAATACTTCCAACAAGCCTGGGGCCAGCTGCGCCAGCAGCCGCTCATCAGCCTGGTGAACGTGGCGGGCACGGCCCTGTCCATCTTCCTCATCATGCTGGTGGTGATGATGCAGCAGGTCAAGGTGGTTCCCTACGCGCCGGAGTCCAACCGCGACCGCTTCCTGCACGTCCGTTTCGGCAGCATCGGTTATGCCGAAGGGGGCGATGACACCAGCAACGGCCCTATCAGCGTCCGCACCGGGCGCGAGTTGTACAAGTCGTTGGAGACGCCCGAGGCCGTCACCCTCTACACCATCGGAACCACCGCCACGCCCGTCAGCCTGCCTAACCAGCCCGCCACGGCGGTGGACGTGAAGGAGACGGACGATGACTTCTGGCGCGTGTTCGACTTCGCCTTCACCGACGGTAAACCCTATGATCGCGCCACCTTCGATGCCGGACAACCCGTGGCGGTCATCACTGAGAGTGTGGCTCGCCTGCTGTTTGGTACCACCACCGATGTGACCGGACGCGAGTTCCTCCTGGCACATGCCCCCTACCGGGTCTGTGGCGTGGTGCGCGACGTGTCTACTTTGGCCGAGGCGGCTTACGCCCAAGTGTGGATACCTTATACCTCCACCGACCAAGTGAACAATACGTGGACCGCCGACCTGATGGGCATGATGTCCTGCACCATCCTGGCCAGGAGCCGTGCCGACTTTCCTGCCATCCGCGAGGAGTGCGACCGCCGCCTGGAGGCCTACAACCGCGTGATAGGCGAGAACGGCTGGGAGTTCATCAGCCGTAACCGCCCCTACGACCAGGAGAAGAATGCCATTGCCTACGGTGCCAACTGGGAGCCTGACGTCAAGGCCGACCGGCGTAACCGGTGGGTCATCTTCCTCATCCTCCTCATCGTGCCTGCCATCAACCTGAGCAGCATGACCCAGAGCCGCTTGCGCCAACGGGTCAGTGAGATAGGCGTGCGCCGTGCTTTCGGCTCCACCCGTGGCGAGCTGATGGGACAGATCTTGGGCGAGAACCTCATCGTCACGCTCTTGGCGGGCATCGTGGGCTTGCTGCTCAGCGTGGCTTTTGCTTGGTTGGGGGATAACATCCTCTTCTCCCAAGCATACAGCATGACCCTCAATCCGCCCACGGTCGATGCCTCCATCCTGATTCATCTCTCCACCTTCCTCTGGGCCTTGCTGTTCTGCTTCGTGCTCAATCTGCTCAGTGCCGGCATCCCCGCTTGGCGTGCGTCAAGGATGAATATCGTGGAGGCGATAGGAGGGAGGTTGCATTAAATAGGAATTTAGCGGGCTTTGCCCGCAATGTTAAACATGTAGGGGCGACCCTTGCGGTCGCCCCTATTCAGGGCGGGGGCAAGCCCCGCCCCTACACCGATAAATTATCATTTATCTATGCAAAAGAAACTATTCACACAGATACGCAACGAGTGGCGCGGCAATACTTGGCTGGCCCTCGAACTGCTGGTGGTCAGCGTGGTGATGTGGTACATCATCGACCTGCTCTATTGCTCGCTGGCCACGTACAACGAGCCGCGCGGCTTCGACACCGTGCACTGCTACCTCGTCGAGATGGGCGTGCTGACGGACAAAAGCCCGGACTACAAGAAGGGCACCAACTGGCACGATGACATCCTGGAGCTGGTGGAGCGTCTGCGCCATCGTCCCGAGGTGGAGGCTGTCAGCCTGTCGCAGAATGCCTATCCTTATAACGGGAGCAACAGCACGAACCAAGTGGTGTATGACACCTTGCGCTCCCCCGGCTGGACCATCCGCCGCCTGGTGACGCCCGACTTCGTCCGCGTCTTCCGCTACCGGGGCACGCAGGGCGAGACGCCCGAACAGTTGGCCGAGATGTTGCGCAAGGGCGAGTTCCTGGCTTCGGACAATATCTATAGAAAGTATGGCATCCACCTGACTTCGCTGGTGGGGAAGGACTTCCATCTCTTCGGCGACACGACGTACAACTTCCGCCTGGGCGCCGCCTTGCAGGACGTGAGGTACAGCGACTTCGAGCAGGCGAGGTTCTGCTATAGCTTCGTGTTCAACATCGAGCAATTAAACCCCGCCCATATCAATCCCGACTGCGAACTCTGCATCCGCGTCAAGGAGAACATGGACCACGACTTCATCGCCCGCCTGAAGGCCGACAGCGAGAGCCAGTACCGCATCGGCAACATCTACATCGCCGACATCCGCAGCTTCGCCGACATCCGTCGCGCCTTCCAGCAGAGCCAGATGAACCAACTGCGCAACTACACGGTGGGCCTGGGCTTCCTCCTGCTCAACATCTTTCTCGGCCTGCTGGGCACCTTCTGGTTCCGCACGCAGCAACGCCGGGGCGAGATTGCCCTGCACAAGATTCACGGGGCGACCAACCGCGCCGTCTTTGCCCGACTGCTCAGCGAGGGCTTCCTGCTGTTGCTGCTGGTCACTATCCCCGCACTCATTATCGACTTCAACTTGGCCAAGCTCGAACTCAACGCCTGGCATAACGGCACCACGTTGGAGTGGGACCGCCTGCTGCTGTGCGCCGCCGCCACCTTCGTCCTCATCGGCCTGATGATTGTCATCGGCATCTGGTATCCCGCCCGCAAGGCGATGCAGGTGCAGCCGGCGGAGGCGTTGCATGATGAGTGAAAATAGGAATTATAAATTATCATTTACCAACCGATATGTTCCGACAATACTTCCTCCAATCCCTCTACCACCTCCGCGAGAACCCCGTCATCACGTGGGTCTCCCTGCTGGGCACCGCCCTGTCCATCTGCATGATCATGGTGGTAGTTATCACCCTCAGGGCGCGGACGGCTGACTGCGCCCCCGAGGTGAACCGCAGCCGCACGCTCTACGTCCCCAACATGACGGCCCGTCCCAAGGGCGCGACCGATGGCGGCATGAACAGCCGCATGTCCGTGCAGACGGGCCGCGAATGCTTCAAGGCACTCACCACGCCGGAGGCCGTCACCCTCTATGCCGACGTGGAGAAGGTGCGCGTCTCCCTGCCCGCCGGCCAGAAGCTGACAGCCGACATGCGGCAGGTGGACACCGACTTCTGGCGCGTCTTCCAATTCCGCTTCCTGGACGGGAAACCTTTCTCGGAGGCGGACTTCCAAAGCGCCCTGCCCCGCGTGGTCATGGCAGCCAACGTGGCGCGGCGGCTCTTCGGGCAGACGGACGGCGTGGCGGGCCGGCACCTGCTGCTGAACCACGTGGACTACCAGGTGGCGGGCGTCGTGGCCGACGTCTCCATGCTGGCGGCGGACAGCTACGCGCAACTGTGGATTCCCTACACCTGCGGCACCGCCGAGGCCAACACCTGGGGCTACAACCTGATGGGCCCGATGCACGCCGCCATCCTGGCACGGAGCGCCGCCGACTTCCCCGCCATCCGCGAGGAGTGCGAACGCCTGCGCCAGCGGTACAACGACGCGCAGCCCGATTACGGCGTCTTCTACCTGGGGCAGCCCGACACGCACTTCACCCACCTCTACCGCACGTGGGCCGAGACGCCGGACACGCAGTCGGTCGTATTGCGCTACGTGGCCGTCTTCCTCATCCTGCTCATCGTCCCCGCCATCAACCTGAGCGGCATGACCCACTCGCGGATGCGGCGGCGCATGGCCGAGATTGGCGTCCGCAAGGCGTTCGGCGCCACGGGCGGGGAACTGCTGCGGCAGGTTTTTGTTGAGAATCTTTTGCTGACTGTCCTTGCGGGACTCCTCGGCCTCGGACTGAGCTATGCGGCCACGTTCCTGCTCAACGGCTTCCTGTTCGGCACTTCGGCCAATGCCTACATGTCGGGCGAGACGACGCTGACCGCCGGACAACTGTTGAGCCCGTGGATATTCCTCGCCGCCTTCCTCTTCTGCCTGGTAATGAACGTGTTGAGTTCGGGTATTCCGGCTTGGCGGGCTTCCCGGATGAACATCGTGGAGGCCATCAATCAGAAGGAATGAACGAGATACCGACGGAGGCTGAATCGAGATACCTATCTACCCGGATTCGAGATACCTATCTCAACCTTGCCGAGATACCTATCTCAACCCTGTCGAGATACCTATCTCGAACCCGTCGAGATACCTATCTCGATTTGACCTCCGCCGGTATCTCGGTTCGACCTATATCCTAATCTACTTAAATTGTTGAGAATAATGAACGACTTATTGAGACAAATACGAAACGAACGGCGTGCCAACCTCTGGCTGGGCGTGGAGCTGCTGGTGGTGTTCGCCGTGATGTGGTACCTGGTGGACTGGACGTATGTCACCGTCCGCACCTGGCTGCAACCCATGGGCTTCGACACGGAGCACTGCTACGTACTCACCTTCAACCGCCTGACCCCGCAGGCAGAAGGCTATCAGCCCGGCGACGACGCCGAGGCGGACATAAGGAACCTGCTGGAGATTGTCGAACGCCTGCGCCACCGTCCCGGCGTGGAATATGTGGCTGTGTCGCAGAACAGCATCCCCTACATTGACGGGAGCAACGGCTTCAACCTCACCATAGACAGCGTGCGGGTCTCCGCCATGCTGCGCTGGGGGCAGCCCGACTACTTCCGGATGTTCCGCATACAGGGCGTCGCCATGCTGGCCGAAGATGGACGGAAAGTATTCACCGCCAGTTCGGATTCCTTGGCCGAAGCCCTGCACCGCTCGGACCGCAATGTCATCATCTCCCGCAACTTTGTTTCCGCCGAGCGGTATTCCGACCTGGGCTATGCCGATGCCTTGCCCCTGCTGGGCTACGAGGGAGGCGAGCGCGCCGACGGCACCTATTCCTTCAAGGTAGTGGGCATCTGCGAACCCATGCGCTGGTCGCACTTCAGCACCACCTACCAATGGGGCGGACCTCTGGGAGCATACGAGTTGCTCGATTCCGACATCATCAACCTGGGCAATCCGCTGTATGTGCAAGTCTCCCTCCGCCTCAAGCCCGAGGCCGACACCGGGGCGGACTTCATGGAAGCGCTGATGGACGATGCCGACCGCCTCTATGCCCTGGGCAACGTCTTCCTGCTGGACGTGCAGCCCTTCACCGCCCTGCAACGCACGCTGGAGATGGACGACGTGAACGAGGCACGCACACAGTTCTGCGTCATCGGCTTCCTGATGCTGAACATCTTCCTGGGCGTCATCGGCACCTTCTGGTTCCGCACGCAGCACCGCCGCTCGGAGATAGCCCTGCGCATGGCCTTCGGCAGCACCCGCCGCGGGGTGTTCCGCCGCCTGACGGACGAGGGGCTGCTCCTGCTGACCTTGGCCGCCGTGCCCGCCGCCCTCATCGCCTTCAACGTGGGCCTGGCCGAGCTGGTGGACGTGGAGCGGATGCCGTTCAGTGCCGTCCGCTTCCTGTGGGGCATTGCGATGACGTGGGTGCTGATGGCGTTGATGGTGGTGCTGGGCATCTGGTATCCCGCCCGCCGCGCGATGCGGATACAGCCTGCCGAGGCATTGCATGACGAATAGCCACGCGGGGCGTGCTTGGGGGAATGTTGGGTGACATCTTGTCTCTTCTTTGGGCTGGATATCAGACTTTTTGTCAGATTATGCCCCGTGGCAAGTCTTTTGCCGTCCGATAGGCGTATTTGATTAAAACTAATTAGAAAGGAGAACGAGATATGAATTTCAACAACTTTACCATCAAGGCGCAAGAGGCGGTGCAAGAGGCCGTGAACCTGGTGCAAGCCAAGGGACAGCAGGCCATTGAGCCCGTGCACTTGCTGGCCGGAGTGATGAAGGTGGGCGAGAATATCACCCGCTTCATCTTCCAGAAGCTGGGCATCAACGAACAGCAAGTGTCGCTGGTGCTCGACCGTCAGATTGATTCGCTCCCCAAGGTGTCCGGCGCAGAGCCTTACCTGAGCCGCGAATCGAACGAAGTCTTCCAAAAGGCGATGGATTACTCCAAGCAGATGGGCGATGAGTTCGTTTCCATTGAACCCGTTCTGCTGGCCATCCTGAACGTGAAGAGTACGGCATCCTCCATCCTGAAAGACGCGGGGATGACGGAAAGCGAACTGCGCAAGGCCATCGAGGAATTGCGCAAGGGTGACAAGGTGACTTCCCAGTCGAGCGAGGACACCTACCAGGCCCTGGAGAAGTATGCCATCAACCTGAACGAAGCCGCAAGGAATGGCAAGCTCGACCCGGTCATCGGCCGTGACGAGGAAATCCGCCGGGTGCTGCAAATCCTGAGCCGCCGTACCAAGAACAATCCTATCTTGATAGGTGAGCCGGGTACGGGCAAGACCGCCATCGTCGAAGGATTGGCGCATCGAATCCTTCGCGGAGACGTGCCCGAAAATCTGCGGAACAAACAGGTGTATTCCTTGGACATGGGTGCGCTGGTGGCCGGTGCCAAGTATAAAGGTGAGTTCGAGGAGCGTCTGAAGGCCGTCATCAACGAGGTGAAGAAGTCCGAAGGCAACATCATCCTCTTCATTGACGAAATCCACACCTTGGTGGGTGCCGGCAAAGGCGAGGGCGCCATGGATGCCGCCAATATCCTGAAGCCTGCCTTGGCGCGCGGCGAACTGCGGAGCATCGGTGCCACCACGCTGGACGAGTATCAGAAGTACTTCGAGAAGGACAAGGCCCTGGAGCGTCGTTTCCAGGTGGTCATGGTCAACGAGCCGGATACGCTGAGCACCATCTCCATCCTGCGTGGCTTGAAGGAGCGGTATGAGAACCACCACCACGTGCGCATCAAGGACGATGCCATCATCGCCGCCGTGGAGCTGAGCAACCGCTACATCACCGACCGTTTCCTGCCGGACAAGGCCATTGACCTGATGGACGAGGCCGCTGCCAAGCTTCGCATGGAGGTGGACTCCGTGCCCGAGGAACTGGATGAGATTACGCGCAAAATCAAGCAACTGGAGATTGAGCGCGAGGCCATCAAGCGGGAGAACGACACCGCAAAATTAGAGCAGATCGGCAAGGAACTCTCCGAACTGAAGGAGCAGGAAAGCTCCTACAAGGCCAAATGGCAGAGCGAGAAGGCGCTGGTGAACAAAATCCAGCAGAACAAGGTGGAGATAGAGAACCTGAAGTTCGAAGCCGACAAGGCCGAGCGTGAGGGCGACTACGGCAAGGTGGCCGAAATCCGCTACGGCAAGCTCCAAGCCTTGAACAAGGAGATTGAGGAGACCCAGCAGAAGCTCCACCAGATGCAGGGCGACAAGGCCATGATCAAGGAGGAAGTGGATGCCGAGGACATTGCCGACGTGGTTTCCCGCTGGACAGGCATCCCCGTGAGCAAGATGCTGCAAAGCGAGCGCGAAAAGCTGCTTCACCTGGAAGACGAGCTGCACAAGCGGGTCATCGGGCAGGAGGAAGCCATCGAGGCCGTGGCCGATGCCGTGCGCCGCAGCCGTGCCGGATTGCAAGACCCCAAGCGGCCCATTGGTTCGTTCCTCTTCCTCGGCACTACGGGTGTCGGTAAGACGGAACTGGCCAAGGCATTGGCGGAGTTCCTCTTCGACGACGAGTCGATGATGACGCGTATCGACATGAGCGAGTATCAGGAGAAGCATACTGTGTCACGTCTGATAGGAGCGCCTCCCGGATACGTGGGTTATGATGAGGGCGGCCAGCTGACCGAGGCCGTAAGGCGCAAACCTTATTCGGTGGTCCTGTTCGACGAGATTGAGAAGGCTCACCCCGATGTGTTCAACATCCTCTTGCAGGTATTGGACGATGGTCGCCTGACCGACAACAAGGGCCGCACGGTGAACTTCAAGAACACCATCATCATCATGACCTCCAACATGGGCAGCCAGTACATCCAAAGCCAGATGGAGAAGCTGAACGGGTCGAACAAGGCTCAAATCATCGAGGAGACCAAGCGTGAGGTGATGAACATGCTGAAGAAGACCATCCGTCCGGAGTTCCTGAACCGTATCGACGAGACCATCATGTTCCTGCCGCTGACGGAGAAGGAAATCAAGCAGATTGTCAACCTGCAAATCGGCAACGTGCAGAAGATGCTGGCCGAGAACGGCGTGGAGTTGAAGTTGACCGAGGCCGCCACGGACTTCCTCACCAAGGTGGGTTACGACCCCGAATTCGGCGCCCGTCCTGTAAAGCGTGCCATCCAGCACTACATGCTGAACGACCTGTCGAAGAAGCTCTTGGCGCAGGAGGTGGACCGCAACAAGCCCATCGTGGTGGATGCCGACGGCAAGGGCAACGGGCTGGTATTCCGCAACTGACGGAAACTTGTGTGATTCAATGTGAGGAGAGGGTGTGTCGCAATGGGCGATGCGCCCTCTTTTTTTGTTATCCGGGTCGTTAAAGTGACATTTTTGTCTTATCTTTGCCGCCATTATTCATCCAAACAAGACATTTTCATGAAGGCAAAGACCACTTACCTTGCTTCTAAGCCGCACTACGAGATATTGGACGGCTTGCGTGGCGTAGCCGCGCTGATGGTAATCATCTTCCACTTGTTCGAGGCCCATTCGGGCGGCGACCATCTGGTGCAAATCATCAACCACGGCTATTTGGCCGTCGATTTCTTCTTCATGCTTTCGGGCTTCGTGATAGGCTATGCCTACGACGACCGTTGGGACCGTATGACGTTGGGCACCTTCTTCAAGCGGCGCATCATCCGCCTGCATCCCATGGTCATCATGGGCAGCATCGTGGGCGCTGTGTTCTTCTATTTCCAGAAGTCTGAGCTTTGTTTCCCGCAGATAGCGGACACGCCCGTGTGGATGCTTCTGCTGCTGATGGTATGGGGATTCACCCTGTTGCCCCTGCCGTTGAAGTGGGACGTGCGCGGCTGGACGGAGATGCACCCGCTGAACGGGCCGGCCTGGTCGCTCTATTATGAGTACATTGCCAATA
Organism: uncultured Bacteroides sp.; assembly: GCA_949292025.1. GTDB lineage: Bacteria > Bacteroidota > Bacteroidia > Bacteroidales > Bacteroidaceae > Bacteroides. The sequence goes on from CASEYC010000095.1 coordinate 15,494, forward strand.
TCCTCTATGCCCTCTTCGTGCGCCGGTTCAGCAAGACGGCCCTCACCGTATTGGTGGTGCTTGCCGCCTGCCTCACGGTCTATCGTAGCCAGACGGCTCCCTTGGGCGACATGGTGGGCGGCTGGGCCTTGACGTGGGAACAGCAGTACGTGGGCTTCACGCGCCTGCTTTATCCTTTCTTCGGTGGCCTGCTGCTCTCCCGGTTGGGTTGGCTCATCCGGCTGAAGAAGCGCGCCTTCTGGTATTGCTCCCTGCTCATCGTGGCGATGCTCTCCGTGCCCCGCATCGGTGGGGAGGAGCATTTCTGGATGAACGGGCTTTATGAAGCCTGCTGCATCCTCTTCCTCTTCCCGGTCATCGTGTCGATGGGTGCGGGTGGCAAGGTGTCAGGCAAGCGTTCCACGGCCATCTGCAAGTTCCTGGGTGACATCTCTTACCCCATCTACATCACGCACTATCCGTTGGTATATGCCTATACGGCGTGGGTGTGCAATACGGGAGCCGGCATCGCGGACGGCGTGCCCTACATGATTCTGGTCTTTGTGGGGGCTGTCGCCATTGCTTACGCTTCGTTGAGGTTCTATGACATGCCGGTACGCCGCTGGCTGACCGACCGTTTCCTCAAACGAGCTTGAACCGCATTCTCCAGACCTTCCGCTCGTCATCCCAGTCGTGGCTGATGATGCGGAAGGTGCCTATTTCCGCCGTGTTCTCCACGTGGACGCCGATGCAGAGGCATTCGTCATAGTCGCCCACATGCACCACGCGCACCGTTTCCGAGGCATCTTCGGGCAGGCGGGCCAGGTCGAACCGTCCGCGGGCTTCTTCCTGCGTGATGTATTCCGTGGTGACGGGCAGGTGGCGGGCAATGACCTCGTTCACCGTGTCTTCCAGCCGCTTCACTTCCTCGTCCGTGGGGCGGTGGTCCAGCCGGTAGTCCAGTTTGCTCTTCTTCCGCTCAATGTGTGCAGCGACGGACCGTCCGCATCCGAAGAGGCGGATCATCGTCTGGTTCACGATATGCTCGCACGTGTGCGACGGGCGGTGTTCTTCCTTGTTGTGTGCATTCAGCACGGGAGTTTCGGTTGTTTTCTTTTCTTCCATATATTGTTTATTTGATTCGGGGGATAGTGGGGCAAAAGTACGCATAATCCTTGAGATAATGGTGCCCGGTTCCTTGGTTTTTGACGAATGACATCTTTGCATGAAATTGTATGCAGCCGCAGTATGTCTTTTCCTGATTTCATTTTGCTAAATTTTCATGGAATAATTGTATGGGACTTTGGATAGCTTGTGTGAGTCACGAATCATGGTTAGTTAAAATCACAATTGAAGCTAAGTATGATTCGTTTCGGAATAAAAATGGTATATTTGCAGCGATATATGACCATCTTTACGGATATTTGTATGGAGAAGACTTTGATATTACAGAATCCTCATTGGGAAGGAAAGACTTATGCCGGACTGTACAGGAGACAACTCATGGATAATTTGTTGCAGAAAAAAACGTTGCCCCATGTGCAGATACTGACAGGAGTACGGCGGTGTGGAAAATCGACCTTGTTCAAGTTGTTGATAAACGATTTGATAGAGGACGGCGTGTCTCCCAAGTCTATTCTCAACATCAATTTGGATGCTCCCATGTTCATCCCTTTTTGGCACGACGTTTCGCAGATAAGGCTTATCGTAGAAAGAGCAGAGGCACTGACTGGTGAAAAGGTGGAACATCTGTTTTTAGACGAAGTGCAACAAATGGAGAATTGGGAGGTTTTTGTGAAATCGGCATACGACAGCAAGGAGTTTCGCAAGATATATGTCACCGGCTCCAATTCCAATATGCTGCAAAGCAAGTTTGCCGCCATGCTTTCCGGCCGTTATTTTGAAAATGAAGTGCGCCCGTTTTCCCTGCGCGAATGTCTGGGGACAATAGGCGTCCGCTCCCAGCTGGATGCTTATCAGCGTATGCCGGAGGTTTTGCGGCTTATAAACGGTTGCATGGCGTTCGGCTCTTTTCCGGAGATTGTCCTCTCTGGGCTTGACGATGTTTTGAAACAAGAACTTCTGCACAGCTATTTTGAGTCCATTGTGCAGAAAGATTGCATCGTGTACAATTCCATACGCGACAGCCAGCTTTTTTACAAGACCGTCAATTACTTGTTGCGAAACGTGGGAAACCGTTTCTCACCCCAACAGTTGGCCAAGGCCATGAACAGCAATGAAAACACCATGACCGCCTATCTCCAATATCTGTGTGAGAGCTATATTTGCGCCGATGTGCGCAATTTCTCGTTCTCCCAAAAGGAAAGCAAACGCTCGGAACACAAATGTTATTGCGTGGATAATGGAATCATGTATGCCAACACATTCCGGTACAGCCCCGATACGGGTAACTTTTTTGAGAATCTGGTATTCAATGAACTGCGGAATAAAGGCTACGCCCCCATTGCTTTCGACAATTCGAAGGGGGAGTGCGACTTCATCGCTTCACGGAATGGGGCGTTGCATGCCTTTCAGGCGTGTTACGAACTGACCGACCGCAACCGCGAGCGCGAGTTCTCGGGCTTTTCCGCCATAAAAGCCTCCCTTGCGTCGAAAGTCATCATTACCTACAATCAGAAACTGGAAGAAAACGGTGTTCGCGTGGTTCCGTTGTGGGAATGGGTGTTGGATGAATGAATGGCTGCAACAGATGGGGCTTTTACAATGATTTGTCAAGGGTGCAACTCCTGACAATACTCCGACAGAGTGATGCCCCTTGGCTTCTCCCACGCCTTTATTCCTCAATCTTTGCGTCACGATGATACCCATGCCGGATATAAGAGTCTACGAAGATAAGCTCCTTGTACCATTCGCCTTTCTCGTTCTTCTTGTTTTGAAACCGGAAGAATCCACGGACGAAAATATCATTGTCATTGACAATCTTTCTGAACCAACGGGAGTCCATGACGATGACTTCCTGCCCACTTTCGTTCCGTACTTTCTCTTTGGTCTTATAATCAAGGATGGTATCATCGAACTTTACAACCTTCCCGACTGGAACTACTATTGTCTCAACTTTGACATATTTCTTGACGGCAAGGTAAACGATAAGTTTGTTTGCCAATCTCTCGTATATCTCTTTCCATTCTTCATGATTCCCGCTGAATAATTGCTCATCATCTATCAAGGTTGGCCAAGTGTAAATACGCCGCTTGTTGTCCTCTGTCGATTCCACGTAGAAAGTTTGAAGGTTCTCAGGCTTCGTACACACAAGAAGAAGACATAACGCCTCTTTATTTTCAATATGTTGCGGACAAAAACACTTCGTCCGCCTGCAAAGGTATGAAATAATCCCGTTAAACAGCTCTCCAGACAAGAAAAATCTGATGCCCAGCCTTTAATTTCCGCTTGGCAAGCCATTCTATGAATCGGAGAAACACCAGGGGTGGTGGGATAAAGCTTGTAGCAGGGTTTTAACCGCATAATCCGTAAATCTGTTACAATCGCCTGTAAACGAGTTACAGGCTTTCTTGCTCTATGCACCTATCTTTGCATAGTTAAAACAGAAAACAGATGAAAAAGTTATTTATCTTATCCGCCCTCGCACTGGCAGCAAGCCTGTCCGCGACGGCACAAACAACAGACAATATGGATAGAATCGAAGTATGCAAGCAGAAT
>CASEYC010000096.1 GCA_949292025.1 uncultured Bacteroides sp.
AAAGAAATGGACGATGCCCATTTCGAACTGGGGCTTGATTATGAACCAATTTATGCTTATCTTTGAAAACAGAATTCAGATATAAGGAGAACTTACAACTGAATCCTGTTTCCATTTACACAAAATTTTGGACAGTGTCAAACTTTTTCAAGCCTTGTCCTCGGCGGGGACGGGGCTTGAAATTTTCCGTAACCGCTTTCCCCGCCGGGGACGGACGCAAAAAACTTCCGCAAGTGCTTTCTCCGCTGGGGACAACACCAAAAATCTTCCGCAACCATCGTCCCCGAATTTTCCGTCTTCGCCACAGTTTTTTGGGGGAGCAAAAAGCCATAGTTTATTAGGGCGTTTCCTTCACGCACCGCTGACGCTAATGCTAAAAACGCCCCAATGAGCCAGCGGGGTTGCACCCCTCTGGACACCCGTTTGCTTCCAAAAGAAGCAGCAAGCTGTCCTTTGAGTTGCCAAAGGTTTATGAGTTACTCCAAAGTCTGGTCTCTGTTTTCCTATGGTAGCAAGTTTGTGTTTTGGGCAGACCAAAAACCGCTTGCTATCCTCCCGTTGGTCAGAAATTGAAATTACTTTGCTCTTTCCTTGCGGCTTCCCACCCGATAATGGCTGTCTTGCGGACATCACCCCAATGATAATTACCCAATTCACCTGTGGAACGGATAACGCGATGGCAGGGAATCAGGAGAGCTACGGGATTCTCACCTACGGCAGTCCCTACCGCCCGAAAAGCCTTCGGGTGATTGATGCCGGCAGCAATATCGCCATAGGTGGTCAATCCTCCCATCGGAATTTTGAGCAATGCTTCCCACACTTTCAGTTGGAAGTCCGTTCCTTTCAAGTGCAGTTTTATCTCCTTGAGTTTGCTCCAATCCTGCGTGAAAATGAATAGGGCGTTCTGTTGCAGTTCGTCTACAATCTGTTTGTACTTTGCATTAGGAAACTTTCGTTTCAAGTTATCAATGCTGACCGGGTGGTTATCCGTAAATTCCAAGCAGCAGATGCCTTTATCGGTGGATGCCACAAAGATTTCCCCGAAAGGGCTTTCCGCGAAACTGTAATGGATGGCCAGATTTTCTCCGCCATTCTTGTACTCGCCGGGCGTCATCCCCTCAATATTGACAAACAGGTCGTAAAGCCTGCCTGTGCCCGAAAGTCCGACTTCACACGCTGTGTCGAACAGCGATGCGTGCGTCTCTTGCAAAATGCGTTTGGCATATTCCACGTTCAGGTATTGCAGGAAATGCTTGGGAGATGTTCCTGCCCATTCCTGAAATGTCCGTTGGAAGTGGTACGGACTCATGTGTACGTGTTCCGCCACTTCTTCCAGTTTCGGTTGCTCCCGCCTGTTTTCCTTGATGAAACGGATGGCTGATGCGATGCGCTCATAGTTCAGTTGCTGTTGTGTCTGCATAAGCTATCTCCTTTTATTTTTTTTGCGCATAATCCTTCATGCCCTCTATGGCACCGCCTGCCACTGCCCACAGATAGAGGCTGGCAACACTGTTGTAAGGGGAGAAACGGTGTCGGTATTTCTCGAACAGTTCACGGGTGATTTTCCGATGATGATAGACCATGCGCAGTCCCCGTTGTATGGCCAAGTCGCCGAAGCTGAGAATGTCCGGGCGTTGCATGGAGAACAGCATCAGCATCTCCGCACTCCATACGCCGATGCCGTCCAGTTCCGAGAGCCGGGCGCAGACCTCATCGTCACTCATCGTATAAAGTGCCTGAATATCGAATGTCCCGTCCATCACTTTTCGCGTGGCATTGCGGATATAAGCCGCTTTCTTGAACGTGATGCCAAAGCCTTGCAGCTCCTCCACAGGAAGGCGGTCGATAGCTTCGGGCGTTACTTTCCCCAAGGCATTCTCTATCCGTCTCCAAATCGTTTCGTGCGCTTTGGTGGAAATCTGTTGTCCTACGATGGAGTGTACCAAGGCGGCGAAAAGGTCGGGAATGACTCGCCTCTCCACTCTGCCGATACGCTCAATGACTTCCGCCAACCGCTTGTCCGCCTGTTTCAGATAGGCTATCTCCGTTTCGCCATATTGAAAGAAGTTCTCCATCCGGTTTTACTTTATTCCCAAGAATTGGTTTGAATCTGCCGGAGCTTCCTTGCGGTCATCCTGCGTGTATTCGCGGATAATGGATGCCACCGAGATATGGTAACGCTCAAACAACGCATCATGCCCTTTCTTCTGGCTGCCCCGATGGTTGAGTTGGTTGCGCCATGCAGCGGCTGCATCCTCATTCTCCCATACCGAGAGGCTCAACAGTTTACCTTCCTCATTCAAGCTGGCGAACCGCTCCACGCGGATGAATCCTGGCATCTTTGCCAATTCCGTTTTCAATGCCGCAGCCAGTTTGAGATATTCCTCTTTCCCCTCCGTTTTGGGTTTCACTTCAAACAAAACGGCAACTTTGGGAGATTCGGCCGAAACACCTGACTTTCTGTTCAGTTCATCAAGGCTCATTGTATCATCATAGATACCTGCACATACCGTATAACGGAGACCGGGAACTGGATAAATATAAGAAATCTTGCGTACTCCTTCTGTTGTACCCGGTTTCGGCCATACAAACTCTATCCAATCGCCGCCTTGCATAGCCACATCGCACAATTCTATGCCATAATGTTTCCCTGCCCAATCCAGATGCTCACGAATGTTACCGCCATTACGTTCAGGAAACCTCGGATTGGAAACCACAAGGCTTTCTTCTACATCAATGATAAAGATGTAGGCATCGTCAGTGTTAAGTTCATACTGAGGGTCACGCAAAATCTCAAGACCTTCTTTCCCTTGGGTTTTAAGCAATTCTGCCGCGCCTTATGGACGTTTTCAACCACTTCTTGCGGCGTTACTGTTTTCTTTGTTTCCATACCTTGTGAAAATACATTAGTATTGCTTGCAGCCACCAATAGGGCTGTCATTATTAAAACTTTTATTCTCATGTCGTTTTACTTTCAGATTGTGGTGCAAAGTTACTGCACTATCTGCTAAACAACGACCCGAAAATTGCTATTCTAACAATTCAAATGCAATTTCACTACAAAAATAAGAAATTGATTACACCTTGATTCATTCTTAATGTGTAAATTTGCAGTACAAAGAGTTGTTTTGACAGAAATGTACGGCAAATCGTAGAATTTAAGTCTGTTGCCAAGTCATTACCTCATTCTCTGAGAAAGACTCATAAGTAGCTTATTTCTAATATATTCTTATTCTTTTATCGAATTTTACCATAAAATCTCGGCTTTGATATAGGCCGTGTGGATGATACGGTCAAGGATGGCATCGGTTATTGTCGGATTACCAAAATCATGTTGTTTTTTCATAAGCCTACAGGTGTCAGTCTGGGAGGTCTTGCGTATACGGGTCGGAGCGTGTGGCGTTGCAGGTGTGGAATTTTTCCCCAAAAATGGGGCAGCTTTCCACATTCTTTCTGTCGATGATTCAGTGGCTTAGGAAATAAATGCCTCGTTTTCGTCCCGTAGGACGCCGAAATAGGGGCGCGGATGTTTCATAATTGGGAAAATGGCATTATCTTTGCAAGTGGGATGGGGATTGTGTGTAAGGATACCCAAATTGAACTACAAAAAAACATAGCACAGAAAGTATGAAACTGTTTTTTACGAAAAGAGAATTGCACTTGCGCAAGAAGAGGCTCATCATCATGGCGGCCTGCCTGGTGGTCATCGTGGGTCTTTACGTGGTCCTGACGTGGCCGAAGAAGGTAGAACCCGAAGCTCCGCTGGTTGTTGTGGAGCCGGTGGGTGTGGAAAACGTGGAAATCTATGGTGAATACGTGGGCCGCATCCGTGCGCAGCAGTTCGTAGAGGTACGTGCCCGCGTGGAGGGCTTCCTGGAGAGCATGGAATTCGAGGAAGGCTCGTACGTGGCCAAGAACCAGGCACTTTTCGTCATCGACCAGCGCCAGTACCGCGCCAAGGCGGACAAGGCACGCGCCCAGCTCCGCAAGGATTCGGCAAACGTGCTGAAGACCGAGCGCGACCTGAACCGCATACGTCCCCTGTATGAGCAGAACGCCGCCAGCCAGCTGGACTTGGATAACGCCATTGCCGCTTACGAGACTGCCGTGGCCAGCATGGGCATGAGCCAGGCCGACCTCGACCAGGCGGAGCAAGAACTGGGATATACCGTGGTGCGCTCGCCCTTGTCCGGCTACATCAGCGAACGCTACGTGGACTTGGGCGCCCTGGTGGGACCCGGCGGAGAGTCGTTGCTGGCTACGGTGGTGAAGAGCGATACGGTGGTGGTGGACTACAGCATGACCGCCTTGGAGTATCTGAAGAGCCGCCAGCGCGACGTGGTCTTCGGGCAGAAGGATTCCACCCGCTCCTGGCAACCCTATGTCACCATCACCTTGGCGGACAACAGCGAATATCCCTACAAGGGTCTCGTGGACTTTGCCGACCCGCAGGTGGACCCCAAGACGGGTACCTTTGCCGTCCGCGCCGAAATGCCCAATCCTGACCGCGTCTTGTTGCCCGGCCAGTTCACCAAGGTGAAAGCCTTGCTGGACGTGCGCGAGAATGCCACCGTGGTGCCTCAGAAAGCACTGATTATCGAGAAAGGCGGCGCCTACGTCTTCGTGATGCGCCGCGACTCCATAGCCGAGCGGCGTTTCATTGAGCTTGGCCCCGAGTTCGGCAACAACGTGGTGGTGGAGCGCGGCATCATCCCCGGCGAGATGATCGTGACCGAAGGCTACCACAAACTGACCCCGGGCATCCGCATCCGCGTGGCCGCGAAGAAAGAAGACGTTGAATCTCAATCCTCAACAGCAACGAACGAATGAAAGTCAGCTTTTTCATAGACAGGCCGGTATTCTCGGCAGTCATATCCATCCTGATTGTCATCGTGGGACTTATCGGCCTGACGATGCTCCCCATCGACCAGTATCCGCAAATCACACCCCCGGTGGTGAAAATCAGCGCGTCCTATCCCGGCGCCAGCGCGTTGACCGTGTCGCAGGCTGTGGCTACCCCCATCGAACAGGAGTTGAACGGCACGCCGGGGATGCTCTACATGGAGAGCAACAGCTCCAATTCCGGAGGTTTCTCGGCCACTATCACCTTTGACATCTCGTCCGACCCCGACCTCTCTGCGGTGGAAATCCAAAACCGCGTGAAGCTGGCCGAGTCGCGCCTGCCCGCCGAGGTGGTGCAGAACGGCATCGAAATCGAGAAACAGGCTTCCAGCCAGTTGATGACCATCTGCCTGACCTCCAACGACCCAAAATTTGATGAAATCTACCTCAGTAACTTCGCCACGCTGAACGTGCTCGACCTCCTGCGCCGCATCCCCGGCGTGGGCCGTGTGTCCAACATCGGCAGCCGCTACTATGCCATGCAGATTTGGGTAGATCCCGCCCGCCTGGCCAACTACGGATTGACCGTGAAGGACGTGCAAAACGCGCTGAAAGACCAAAACCGCGAGTCGGCGGCAGGCGTGCTGGGCCAGCAGCCGGTCACTGGGCTGGACTTTACCATCCCCATCACGGCGCAAGGCCGCTTGTCCAGTGCCGCTCAGTTCGAGGAAATCGTGCTCCGCGCCAATCCGGACGGCTCGATGATCCGTATGCGCGACGTGGCGCGCGTCTCCCTCGAAGCGCAATCCTATAACACGGAGAGCGGCATCAATGGAGGCAATGCAGCCATCTTGGGCGTCTACCTCCTGCCCGGTGCCAACGCCATGGAGGTGGCCGAGAGCGTGAAGCAGACGATGGAGGAAATCAGCCGCACCTTCCCCGAGGGCATGAAGTATGAGATTCCTTTTGACATCACGACTTATATCTCCGAATCCATCCACGAGGTGTACAAGACGCTGTTCGAAGCCCTGTTCCTAGTGATTGTGGTGGTGTTCCTCTTCTTGCAGAGCTGGCGCGCCACGGTCATTCCGCTGGTGGCGGTGCCCATCTCGTTGATTGGTACCTTTGGCTTTATGCTGATATTCGGCTTCTCGCTGAACATATTGACGCTGCTGGGCCTGGTGTTGGCCATCGGCTTGGTGGTGGACGATGCCATCGTGGTGGTGGAGAACGTGGAGCGCATCATGGAAGAAGAGCACCTCAGTCCCTACGAGGCCACCAAGAAGGCGATGGACGGACTGACCGGGGCGTTGATTGCTACGTCTCTGGTGCTGGCAGCGGTGTTCGTGCCGGTCAGCTTCCTGTCAGGCATCACTGGTCAGCTCTACCGCCAGTTCAGTGTCACCATTGCCATATCGGTATTGCTCTCCACGGTGGTGGCTTTGACGCTCAGCCCGGTGATGTGTTCGCTCATCCTGAAGCCTGTGGATCCCAATAAGCCGAAGAATCGCGTATTCCGCGCCATCAACCGCTGGGTGGACTTCGGCAACAGCAAATACTTGGGTGGCATCAAGCGCGTCATCAAGCATCCGCGCCGCGTGGGCATCGGCTTCTGCATGGTGCTGATAGCTATCTTTGTCCTCTACAGGCTGATCCCCACCAGCTTCCTCCCCACGGAAGACCAAGGCTACTTCACCGTCGAGCTGGAAATGCCTGAAGGTACTACCTTGGAGCGCACCCGCGAGGTGACCAACCGCGCCATCGCCTTCCTTATGGAAGACCCCGCCGTGGAGTATGTGCAGAACGTCACCGGCACCAGCCCCCGCGTGGGCACCAGCCAGGCGCGCGCCCAGCTCACCGTCATCTTGAAGGAATGGGAGGAGCGTGACGATACGAATATTGATGAAATCATGGCCAGCGTAAGCAAGGAATTGACGGAATATCCCGAGTGTAAGTTCTACATCTCCACGCCTCCTGTCATCCCCGGCTTGGGTACATCCGGTGGCTTCGAGATGCAGCTGGAGGCGCGCGGCGACGCTACCTACGAGAACCTGGTGCAGGCCGCCGACACCCTGATGTATTACGCCTCGCAATGCAAGGAACTGAGCAACCTCTCCTCGTCGCTCCAGGCGGAGATTCCGCAGCTCTACTTCGACGTGGACCGCGACAAGGTGAAGATGCTGGGCGTGCCCATGGCGGACGTGTTCAACACGATGAAGGCGTACACCGGCTCTGTCTACGTGAACGACTTCAATATGTTCAACCGCATCTACCGTGTCTACCTACAGGCGGATGCGCCCTACCGCCAGCATCGCGACAACATCAGCCTCTTCTTTGTGCGCGGCGCGGATGGCAACATGATTCCGCTCACCGCCTTGGGCAACACGGAGTACACCACCGGCCCGGGCAGCATCAAGCGCTTCAACATGTTCAACACCGCCGTCATCCGCGGACAGGCCGCACAGGGCTACAGCTCCGGCCAGGCGATGGAGATCATCGAGCGGACGGCACGCACGCATCTGCCGGACAACATCGGCGTGGAGTGGAGCGGATTGTCCTACCAGGAGAAGCAGGCGGGCGGACAGACGGGCGTCATACTGGCGCTGGTGTTCCTCTTCGTGTTCCTCTTTCTGGCTGCGCTCTACGAGAGTTGGAGCATCCCCATTGCGGTGTTGCTCTCGTTGCCGGTGGCCGCGCTGGGAGCCTATATCGGCATCTCTGTGTGCGGTATGGAGAACGACACTTACTTCCAGATTGGTCTCGTGATGCTGATGGGCTTGGCCGCCAAGAACGCCATCCTTATCGTGGAGTTCGCCAAGGATGAGGCCGATGCCGGGGTGAATGTCTTCAAGGCCGCCCTGCACGCCGCCCACCTGCGTTTCCGTCCCATCTTGATGACGTCCCTGGCCTTTATCCTCGGCATCTTCCCCTTGGTGATTGCTTCGGGACCGGGTGCAGCCAGCCGTCAGTCGATAGGCACGGGCGTGTTCTTCGGCATGATAGCGGCCGTGACGGTGGGCATCTTGCTCATACCGTTCTTCTTCGTGATGATATATAATGTGCAAAACAAAATCCAGAGGAAAAAAGCAAAATGAATACACCCTATACTAAATATATGAGGAATGGCGTCCTTGTCCTTGCAGCATCCGCCCTCTTGCTGAGCAGTTGCCAGTTGGGCAAGCACTACACGCGCCCCGACCTCGAAATGCCCGCCACGCTCAAGCAGGACGGGCAAGGCAATGACTCCGCCACCATAGCCGACTATTCTTGGCAGGAAGTCTATACCGACACCTTGCTTCAGGGACTTATCCGCAAGATGCTGGATTACAACAAAGACCTTCTGATGGCCGGCGCCACCATCAAGGAACAGGCCGCCTTGAAGCGTATTGACTGGGCTGCCATGTTTCCGCAGATAGGCCTTCGCGTCTATGGCGAGAAGGAAGGCGATAACTACGGGGGCGACAGCTATGATCCCGATGACCAAGTGGATTTGAAAGCCACCATCTCTTGGGAGCTGGATCTGTGGGGCAAGTTGCGTTGGGCGCGCGATGCCAGCTTGGCCGATTTCCTCGGTTCGATAGAGAACCGCCGTGCCTTGCAAATGAGTCTGATTGCCCGTGTGGCGCAGGCCTACTTCGAGCTTGTGGCTTTGGACAATGAACTGAACATTGTGCGGCAGACCGTTGCTGCCCGTCGCGAGAGCCTCCACTTGGCCAAGATACGTTATGAAGGCGGATTGACTTCGGAGGTGGCTTTCCGCCAAGCGCAGGTGGAGTTGGCGCGCACCGCCACACTGGTGCCCGACTTGGAGCGTCAAATCTCCCTGAAGGAAAATGAACTGGCCTTCCTCATCGGCGACTATCCGCACGCTATTCGTCGCGCCTCTCTGCCGCAGGAAGTGCGTTTCCCAAGTAACCTCCCTGTCGGCTTGCCCAGCGCATTGCTGGAGCGTCGTCCGGACGTGCGCGAGGCGGAGCAGGCACTCATCGCCGCCTATGCCGAGGTGGGCGTGGCCTACACCAGTATGTTTCCCAGTCTTTCCCTCACCAGCCAGCTCGGCGCGGAGAATGACGAAGTGAAGCATCTGCTGGAGTCGCCCTACCACCTGATTGCGGGTACCGTGTTGCAGCCCATCTTCGGCTTTGGCAAGAACCGCGCCCGCCTCAAGGCGCGCAAGGCAGCCCGCGAGCGTGCCACGTATGCCTACGAAAAGGCGGTGCTCACGGCTTTCCGCGATGCCTACGATGCTATTGCCACCTTCAACAAGATGAAGGAAATCTACGAGACCCGCCTGCAACTGGAGCAGTCGTCCAAGTCCACCTTGGAGCTGGCGCAACTGCAATACGTCAACGGCGCCATCGGCTATATGGACTTGCTGGACGCCCAGCGTACTTATCTCGATGCCCAAATCAGTTTGAGCAACGCCTTGCGCGACCGCCAACTGGCCATGGTCAACGTCTACAAGGCGTTGGGTGGTGGATGGAGCGTGGACGAGTGAGTAAAAATTTCGCCTCGCGCTTGCATTTCTTTGGAAAAAAGGCGAAATTTGCAACGCATTTACAGGCAGACATATCAACACCTTTAATATAAAAAGAGAAATGAGCAAAAGTGCATTGCAAATCGCGCGGGCTGCCTATCAGCCCAAACTTCCCAAAGCCCTTCGCGGACACGTGAAAGTGCAGGAAGGCGCAGCCACGCAATCTGTGGCTGACCAGGAAGAAATCAAACGACTGTTCCCCAACACCTACGGCATGCCCCTCATCAAGTTCGAGGCCGCCGACGAGGCTGCACAGTGCCCCGCCATGAACGTGGGCGTCATCCTCTCTGGCGGACAGGCTCCCGGCGGACACAACGTTATCTCCGGTCTCTTCGACGGCGTAAAGCGCATTCACCCCGAGAGCAAGCTCTACGGTTTCCTGATGGGTCCTGGCGGTCTCGTTGATCACAAGTACATCGAGCTGACGGCCGACATCATTGACGAATACCGCAACACCGGCGGCTTCGACATCATCGGCTCCGGCCGCACGAAGCTGGAGAAGGAAGACCAGTTCGAGAAAGGCTATGAAATCCTGAAGGAGCTGGGCATCAAGGCACTGGTTATCATCGGTGGCGACGACTCCAACACTAACGCCTGTGTCTTGGCTGAGTACTATGCTGCTAAGAACTATGGCGTGCAGGTCATCGGCTGCCCCAAGACCATCGACGGCGACTTGAAGAACGAGATGATTGAGACCTCTTTCGGCTTCGACACTGCCGTGAAGACCTACTCCGAAGTTATCGGCAACATTGAACGCGACTGTAACTCCGCCCGCAAGTATTGGCACTTCATCAAGCTGATGGGCCGTTCCGCCTCTCACATTGCTTTGGAGTGCGCCCTCCAGACGCAGCCCAATGTCTGCATCGTTTCCGAGGAAGTGGAAGCCAAGGACCAGTCGCTGGACGACATCGTGACCTACATTGCACAGGTGGTGGCCGACCGTGCCGCAGCAGGCAACAACTTCGGCACCGTCCTCATTCCCGAGGGCTTGATTGAGTTCATCCCCGCCATGAAGCGTCTCATCGCCGAGCTGAACGACTTCCTCGCCGCCAACGCCGAGGAGTTCGCCCAGGTGGACAAGACCGAACAGCGCAACTACATCATCAGCAAACTCACGCCCGAGAACGCTGCCATCTACGCCAGCCTGCCCGAAGGCGTGGCCCGTCAGCTCTCCCTCGACCGCGACCCCCACGGCAACGTGCAGGTATCCCTCATCGAGACCGAGAAACTGCTGTCCGAGATGGTAGGCAACAAGTTGGCCGAGTGGAAGAAGGAAGGCAAGTATGTGGGCAAGTTCGCTGCACAACACCACTTCTTCGGTTACGAAGGCCGTTGCGCTGCTCCGTCCAATTTCGATGCTGATTACTGCTACTCCCTCGGCTTTGCCGCTGCCGCTTTGATAGCCAACGGCAAGACGGGCTATATGTCCTCCATCCGCAACCTGACGGCTCCCGCTGAAGAGTGGATTTCCGGCGGTGTGCCCATCACGATGATGATGAACATGGAGCGTCGTCATGGTGAGATGAAGCCCGTTATCCAAAAGGCACTGGTTCGTCTGGACGGTGCGCCCTTCCAAGCCTTTGCCGCACAGCGCGAGCAGTGGGCCAAGGAAACGTGCTACACCTATCCCGGTCCCATCCAGTACTTCGGCCCGACGGAAGTCTGTGACCAACCGACGAAGACGCTGCAGCTGGAGCACCAGAAGTAAGCGATCGTTTCAATAAAAGGTTATATGGTTCAAGTAGGGGAAGGGCAAAGTAATTTGCCCTTTCTTTTTGCCCATCCAGCACGAACATTCTAGAGAAAAGGTACAAAAAACTTCGGGGTAATAATTGGCCTATTGGGAAGCAAATGAATACTTTTTCTACTTTGCGCATGAATATGCCCGAATCTTTCCGTATCTTTGCACCCGTCTAATTCATGAAATATGAGTCAAGGAACATTCAATCTATTTTTATATGTCA
Organism: uncultured Bacteroides sp.; assembly: GCA_949292025.1. Classification (GTDB taxonomy): domain Bacteria; phylum Bacteroidota; class Bacteroidia; order Bacteroidales; family Bacteroidaceae; genus Bacteroides. The sequence goes on from CASEYC010000096.1 coordinate 11,344, forward strand.
TGTCGGGCATCGCGCTCGTTGTGTTCATTTCACTCTATTTTGTCCGTGCGGGATACGGAATATTCCGTACAGCGCAATGGGGGCCTAGTTTGCCCAATAAGGTCGGATGGGTATTGATGGAAGCACCAGTCTTCCTTGTCATGTTTATCTTGTGGGCAAAGAGTGGAATAGGCCTTACTATACCGCAGTATATATTTTTCCTGCTTTTCCAGCTACACTACCTGCAGCGTTCGTTTATCTTTCCGTTACTGATGAAAGGGCGAAGCCGTATGCCTGTCAGTATCATGGTGATGGGTATTGTGTTCAATGTGCTCAACGGAATGATGCAGGCAGGGGGATTATTCTGGTTTTCGCATGTGGATTATGGGATGGGCGCAACATATCTGGCACAGCCGCATGCCATCCTTGGTTTCGTTATGTTCTTTGTCGGGATGGGCATCAATCTGCACTCGGACCACGTTATCCGTCATCTTCGCAAATCAGGCGACACGCGGCATTACCTGCCCAAACGTGGCTTTTACCGCTATGTAACCTCTGCCAATTACTTCGGCGAGTTGGTGGAGTGGACAGGGTTTGCCGTGCTGACCGCATCGCCCGCTGCATGGGTCTTTGTCTGGTGGACGGTGGCCAATCTCGTGCCTCGCGCAGATGCCATTTACCATAAATATGTAGGCGAGTTCGGTGCAGAGACCGTCGGACGGCGAAAACGTATCATACCCTTTATTTACTGATTATGAAAGAAAGCAAACTATTTACTCCGGTTACATTGGGCCCGCTGACCCTGCGCAACCGCACCATCCGCTCGGCAGCCTTCGAAAGCATGTGTCCGGGCAACAAACCCTCTCAGCAATTGCTGGATTACCATACGTCTGTGGCTCGCGGAGGGGTGGGCATGACCACTGTGGCCTATGCTGCTGTTACCCGCAGCGGTTTATCTTTTGACCGTCAACTCTGGATGCGCCCCGAGATTGTTCCGGGTCTGCGTGTCCTGACCGATGCCGTGCATCGCGAGGGTGCCGCTGCAAGCATACAGTTGGGCCATTGCGGAAATATGTCCCACAAGAGCATTTGTGGCTGCACACCTGTTGGCGCGTCCACGGGCTTCAATCTGTATTCACCCACCTTTGTACGCGGATTACGTGCCGACGAGCTGCCTAGTATGGCACGTGCCTACGCCCATTCAGTACGTTTGGCGCATGAGGCCGGGTTCGATGCTGTGGAGATACATGCAGGTCATGGTTACCTCATCAGTCAGTTCCTGTCCCCTTATACCAACCATCGCACGGACCTCTTCGGTGGTTCCTTGGATAATCGTATGCGATTCATGGATATGGTTATGTCCGAAGTGATGCATGCTGCGGCAGAGACTGGTATCGCCGTGTTGGTCAAGATGAATATGCGTGACGGCTTCCGGAGTGGCATGGACATTGACGAGAGCCTGCAAGTGGCCCGTCGGCTTGAGGAAAGTGGTGCGCATGCGCTGGTACTCAGCGGTGGTTTTGTCAGCAAGGCTCCGATGTACGTCATGCGTGGCGAGATGCCCATACGTACCATGACACACTACATGACTCAATGGTGGCTCAAATGGGGAGTGCGCATGGTGGGTAAGTGGATGATTCCTACCGTTCCTTTTAAGGAGGCTTATTTCTTGGAGGATGCACTCCGTTTCAGGCAAGAGATCAAAATGCCCCTTGTTTATGTGGGTGGACTTGTGTCACGCCAGAAGATAGACGAGGTGCTTGATTGTGGTTTCGAGGCGGTACAAATGGGGCGCGCGCTACTCAACGAGCCGGATTTTGTCAACCGTATGAAGGTCGAAGATGCCGCCCGCTGTCAGTGCCGTCACAGTAATTACTGCATCGCACGGATGTACACGTTGGATATGGCCTGCCACCAGCGGTTATCTGAATCCCTTCCCAAATGTCTTGTCAAGGAAATAGAAGAAATAGAAAAACGTCAAGCTACAGATGGAAAATAATATAATTACTGCCCGTGGATTGGCTGTGATCACTGGCGCGGACGGTGGTATGGGCTCCGAAATTACGCGCGCGGTGGCCTTTGCGGGTTACCGGGTTATCATGGCTTCATGCCGTTTGCAACGCGCTGAGGCTGTACGACGCACGCTGTTGCACGAACGGCCCGATTTGCAAATAGAGGTACGCCCGTTGGATCTGGCCTCGCTGAGCAGCGTTGTGGACTTCGCCGGTCAACTGGAAATGGATCATGAGACCGTGGACCTGCTGATGAACTGCGCTGGCACCATGGAAACGGGCCGCCACATCACGGAAGACGGCCTGGAGCGCACGGTTAGCGTCAACTACGTGGCCCCGTACCTGCTGACGCGGCTCCTCGTCCCGTTGATGCGGCGGGGAAGCCGGGTGGTCAACATGGTGTCATGTACGTATGCTATCGGGCGCCTCCACTTCCCGGACTTTTTTTATAAGGGCTGTCGGGGGATGTTTTGGCGTATTCCTGTCTACAGCAACACGAAGCTGGCACTGACGCTTTTCACCTTGGACTTGGCGCGGCGCGTGCAGGACCGTGGCATCGTGGTGAACGCCGCAGACCCGGGCATCGTCTCGACCGACATCATCACGATGCACATGTGGTTCGATCCCCTGACGGACATCTTCTTCCGCCCTTTCATCCGTACACCGCGCCAAGGCGCGGACACGGCCATCCGCCTGCTGCTGGACGATGACGCAGGGCAGCGCACCGGGACGTTCAACGTCAGCGGGCACGTCAAGCCCCTCTCCGCCAAATACACGCAGCACCGGCAGATGCAGGAGCTATGGGATTTGACGGAAGAGCAAGTGCGTCTTTGGCTCTGAGGGGCGTCAGCGTAGGTATTCCGTAATCATGCCGCTGATTTGCAGGAGTGATATTTCGCAAATCTTCGTGTCATACTCGGCGGAGAGGATTCTCTCTTCGGCATCAAGCAGGTTCTTTTGCGCCTCGCGCATCTCGATGCCTGCCAGATCTCCCAGCAAATAGCGGTCGCGGGAGATGTCATAATTGTCTTTGGCTACGATGAGGTTCTGGCGTTCCAACTTCAGCAGTTCCAAGTTGTTGCGGTAGGCCTGCCAAAGGTTCTGTAGGTCGGCGCGGAGGGTCTGCTCCAGTTGTTCGCGCTCCAGGCGGGCATTCTCCACGGCCAGGCTGGCGTTGTGGCGCTCGCGCCGCCGATTGCCGTCGAAGAGGCGGAAGCCCACCGTCACGCCGAGGTTCAGGCCCAAGGTGGAGCGTCGCGCGTTGGCGGCCAGTTCATACTTGTTCAGCGTGTAGCCATATCCTCCGTTCAGGCGGATGTAGGGATAGTCCCTGGCGCAGACCTTCTTGTAATCCAAGCGGGCTAATGTTTGGTTCTGTGACGCCCGCAGCAGGGAGGCGTTGACGGCCATCGTGCCCTCCCATAGCTCGTCCAGCCGGAGGATATGGTCGATGACAATCAAGCTGTCGCGTATGACGAAGAACTGGTCCACGTCTTCTTTAGCCATGAGTTCATTTAGTTCTATCCTTGAGGTGTGCAGGGCCTCCTGTTGCTTGATGTACTGGGCGCTGTCCGCATTAAAGTCCACGCGTGCTTGCAGGTAATCCAGTCGTGAGGCGTTGCCCACGTGGACGCGTGCCTCAGCGATGCGGACGCGCTCGCGGGACAGCGTCATGGCGTAGTGGAAGTTTTTCAGCCGGATCTTTTGCTGTACGAAATTATAATACTCTGCAGCAATGTTGGCAATGAGGTCCTCCAAGGCTATGCGCGTTTCCGTTTTCCCCTGCCTTTCCAGCTCGCGCAGGCGTTGGTAAGTGGCGGTGATGCTAAAGCCGTCGAACACGGTCCACTCCAAATCTACGCCGGCTTGCAACGTCCGGTCCAAGGCACCGTTTTCGCGGGTGGTCGCTCCCGTGGCGCGCAGTCGCGTTTCCGTGTCCGTCAGGGTGCCGCTGTATCCGGCGGAGAGGTCAATGACGGGCAGGGCGCCGGCGTTGGCCAGCGTTGCGTTGTTCTCACTGATGCGTTCCTGGTTTCGGGTGATGCGCAGGGAATAATTGTTCAGCAAGCCCTCCTCAAGGCAGTCCTTTAGCGTGTAGACGGGGGGTTGGGCGTGCATGGACAGGGCCGAGAACAGCCCCGCCAGTAGGAAAAATGCGTTACGGGTCATTGTCGTTTCAGTTTACTTCGGTTGGTGGATATGTAGCTGTACATGGCGGGCACGACATACATCGTCAGCAGTGTGGAGACGATCATGCCGCCTACGACTGCCGTGCCCATGGCGATGCGCTGGTTGGCCCCTTCGCCCGATGCAAAAGCCAAGGGAAGGAGGCCCAGCACGGTGGCGGCGCTGGTCATCAGGATGGGCCTCAGGCGTTGCAGGGCGGCATCGCGGACGGCCTGCATCTTGTCCTCGCCGTGTGCCTGTTTTTGGTTGGCGAATTCCACGATGAGGATGCCGTTCTTGGCTACGAGGCCAATCAGCATGATGATGCCAATCTGACTGAAGATGTTCATAGTGATGCCGCCGGCATACATGAATACCAGTGCCCCGGCTATGGCCAAGGGGACCGTCAACATGATGACGAGCGGATCCTTGAAGCTCTCGAATTGCGCGGCCAGGATGAGGTATATCAGTCCGATGGCCAGGACGAAGGCAAACATCAGGCTCGACGCGCTCTCGCTGTAGTCTTTTGAGTCGCCGGACAACGCGGTGCGGAAGGTGTCGTCCAGCACCTCGGCGGCAATCTTGTCCATTTCCTCAATGCCCTGCCCGATGGTCTTTCCCTCGGCCAGCCCGGTGGAGACGGTGGCGGACACGAAGCGGTTATAGCGGTAGAGCTTGGGCGGAGCCGTCCCGTACACGATCTCGACGAGGTTGTCCAGTTGCACCATCTCGCCGTTGTCACTGCGTATGTACAGGCCGACGAGATCCGACGGTTTGTTCCTTTGCTGGCGGTTGATTTCACCCAGTATCTCATATTGCTTGCCATTCATGTAGAAGTAGCCCATGCGCTGTCCGCTCAGTCCGTACTGTAGGGTTTGGGCGATGTTGCGCGTGCTGATGCCCATTGTTCCCGCCTTGTCGCGGTTTATCGTGATGCGGGCTTCGGGGTCACTGAATTTTAGGTCAACGTCGGCCATTTGGAACGTGGGGTTCTCATAGACTCGTTCCATGAAGCGCGGTAATATTTCCTGTAGTTTTTCGATATTGGTGGCCTGAAGCACGTATTGCACAGGCATGCTGCTCCGCCTGCCGCCAAAGGAGGACTGTTGCTGGACGAAGGCGCGGGCACGTGTCTCCCGCTGCACGGCGCGGGACAGGCGTTCGGCTGCTTCCATCTGGGTGTAGTCGCGTTCACGCAGGTCTTTGAGCGTGATGCGCAGGTTACCGCTGCCGCTGGAGACGCGTGCCGTCACCGCCTCGGCGTCGGGGAGGATAGAATCCACCACGTCATTGATGCGTTCGGTGTAGTCACGGATGTATTCATAGCTGACGCCCTCGGCGCCACTGGTGTTGATGGTGATTTGTGAGCGGTCTTCCAGCGGAGCCATCTCTGCTGGGATGTGGTTCCACAGATAGAGGATAAGGCCGAAGGTCAGCACCGTGATGGCCAACGCCAGCCACCGCTTGCGCAGGAAGGCTGCCAGCGAGCGGCTATACAGGCGGTTCATGCCCTCGAAGAAAGGTTCTGTCACCCGGTAGAACCAGTTTTTCTTTTTCTCCTGCTTCAGCAGTTTGGTGGCCAGCATTGGTGTGAAGGTCAGCGCGGCAAAGGCCGATATGAGAATGGAACCGGAGATGACGAAGCTGAACTCACGGAACAGGCGGCCCGTGGTGCCCTCCATGAAGACGATAGGGAAGAATACAGCCACCAGTGTTATTGTGGTTGAGATGACGGCGAAGAAGATTTCCTTGGCACCCTCGATGCCCGCTTGGAAGGGAGGCATTCCCTGCTCAATGCGGACGTAAATGTTCTCCGTCATGACGATGGCATCGTCCACCACCAGTCCCACTGCCAGCACAACGGCCAGCATGGTCAGCACATTGATGGAGAAGCCCGCGACATACATCACGAAGAACGCCCCGATGAGTGAGACGGGAATGACGATGCACGGCACCAGCGTCACGCGCCAGTCCCGCAAGAACAGAAAGATGATTATGATGACCAGGATGAAGGCTTCATAAACGGTGTGCTCCACTTCGTTGATGGAGGCGCGTATGAAGCGGGTGTTGTCGAAGCCATAGGTGTAGGTGACGTCTTCCGGCAGGTCTTTCCTCATACGTTCCATGCGGTCGTACACGGCGTCGGCAATCTCGATGTGGTTCGCCCCGGGCTGGGGAATGACCACCACGCCTACCATGGGGACGCCGTTCATTTTCATGTAGCTCTTCAAGTCGGCGGCTTCCAGCTCGGCTCGGCCAATGTCGCTGAAACGGATGATGCGCTTGCCGTCCGTCTTGAGGATGAGGTTGTTGAACTCTTCAGGCGTATGCATTAGGCCCAGGGTGCGTATAGTCAGTTCGGTGGTGTTTCCCTCGATGCTGCCCGAGGGAAGCTCCACGTTTTCCTCGTCGATGGCGTTCTTCACGTCTATGGGCGTGATGCCGTAGCCCGACATCTTGGTAGGATCCAGCCACAGGCGCATGGAATACTTCTTCTCGCCCCAGATGCTTACGCTGCTGACGTCTGAGATGGTCTGTAGTTGTTCCTTCACGGTCAGGTCGGCAATCTCGCTCAGCTCCAACAGGGAGCGTTTGTTGCTCTGTAGGGCCACCATCAGGATGGGGGTGGCGTCGGCGTCGGCCTTCGACACGGTGGGCGGGTCACAGTCGCGAGGCAGGTAGCGTTGGGCGCGTGACACCTTGTCGCGTACGTCGTTGGCGGCGGTCTCCAGGTCTACGGAAAGTTCAAACTCCACCGTGATGCGGCTCTGGCCCTGCTGGCTGACGCTGGTCAGGGACCGTATGCCGGGGATGCCGTTGATGTTTTGCTCCAGCGGCTCGGTGATTTGGTTTTCGATGACGTCAGCGTTAGCGCCCGTATAGGAGCACTGCACAGAGATGATGGGATTGTCCACCGACGGATACTCCCTCACGCCCAGGTAGTTGTAGCCTATGAAGCCGAAGAGCAGGATGATAATGGTCAGCACCGTGGAGAGCACGGGGCGGCGTATGCTAAGTTCTGATATGTTCATAATGGGGCAGGGGGTTAGTGGAGATTGTCAATGGTCACTGCCATGCCGGTGCGCAGTTGCTGTGTGCCGGACACGATGACGGTATCGCCCTCGTTCAGTCCCGCAACGGCCTGCACCAAGGCTTCGGTGCGTATGCCCGTCACGATGTCCACGGGTTCGGCCTTGCCGCCCTTGTAGAGGAAGACCTTGTCTTTGCCCATCTCCGGTACGATGGCTTCGGAGGGGATGGCCAGCGCATTTTCAAACTCCTGTTTGCGCAGTGTGATGGAGGCATAGCGTCCCGGCATGATGCCCGAGGGGTTGGGATAGAGGGCACGGATGGTGAGCGAGCGCGTCTCTGGATCCAGGCTCGACTCGCGGGCATAGACCTGCGCCTCGTATTTGTTGAGCGAGCCGGTCAGGTTGAAGTTGAGCGAGGTACCCACCCTGACGTCTTTGGCATAGCTCTCGGGCACGGAGAACTCCAGCTTCAGCGGGGCCACTTTCGTCAGCTTGGCCACGATGGTCGAAGGCGAGGCGTAGGTTCCCACACTCACTTGCCTCAGTCCGATGATGCCGTCGAAGGGGGCGCGCAGCTCCGTTTGTTCTATTTGGGCGCGCACCAGCTCGATGTCGGCGTTCAACGTGGCCAGTTCGGTCTTCACCTGTTCGTAGGCTTCCTTGCTGACGGCATCGCGCTTCAGCAGGGCGTCTTGGCGGAAGACGCGGTCCTCGGCCAGCTTCAGCTGGGCCACCAATCGCTGCAGTTGCGCTTGTAGGGGGCGGTCGTTCACCTTGGCCAGCAGCTGGCCTTTTACCACGTGCGTGCCTTCCTCGAAGTTGATGTCCGTGATCTTTCCCGACGTTTCAAAGGAGAGGTCAACCTCCTCGTCGGGCAACAGGCTGCCGATGATGGGGATTTCGTCCACCAACACCTGTGGGCGGACGATAGTGGCGTTGACGTTCAATACCTTCTTGGAGGGGCTTTGGCGGGTCATGATTTGGTCGGCCTCGGCCAGTTCTTCGTTGGGTTTGGGCATTTGAGAGTAGATACCCCATCCGGCAAGCCCGATGCCGATGAGTATGATGAGGCCGATTTTCAATCTTTTATTCATGTGGTTTTGCGTGGTGTGGCGTTGTGTTTAGAGTCAATAAGCTTCCCGGTATTTGCTCTCCTCCTTGTCGTCCAGCATGCTGAGGTAGGAGGCGTAGCGCGACTGGCTGATGCGTTGTTCCTCCACGGCGCGGAGCACAGCGCAACCGGGTTCGTGCCGGTGTGTGCAGTTGCCGTAACGGCAATCGGACGAGGCTTCGAATATCTCCGGGAAATAGTGTCCGATTTCTTCCACTTCCATGTCGAAGGTGCCGAATCCCTTGATGCCTGGCGTGTCGATGATGTAGCCTCCGGCGTCGTCCACGGGATACATTTCGGAGAAGGTCGTCGTGTGCATCCCCTTGTTGTGGGCTTGCGAGATTTCTCCCGTCCGGGCGTCCGTGCCGGGCAGGAGGGCGTTGAGCAAAGTCGACTTTCCCACGCCCGAATTGCCCGAAAAGAGGGTGACGGCTCCGCGAAGCTTTGCTTTTACTTCCCCGAGGCCCTGGCCGTCCTTGGCCGAGACTTTGAGGCAGGGATAACCGATGGTGGTGTAGAGGTGGATGAGGCCGTCCAGATAGCGCATGTCGTCCTCGTCATACAGGTCTGCCTTGTTGAAAAGTATCAGGGTGGGGATGCGGTAGGCTTCAGCTGTGGCCAGGAAACGGTCGATGAAGGTCGTGGATGTCTCCGGATAGTTGACCGTGACTACCAGCATGCACTGGTCGAGGTTGGCTGCAATGATGTGGGATTGTTTCGAGAGGTTGGATGCGCGGCGGATGATGTAATTCTTGCGGTCCTCTATCTCGGTGATGAAGGCCGTGCCTTCGCGGTTCTCAATGATGTGCACGCGGTCGCCCACAGCCACAGGATTGGTGCTGCGGATGCCCTTCAGGCGGAAGTTGCCCTTCACCTTGCACTCCACGTCGCGTCCCTCGTCCGTGCGCACGAGGTACCAGCTGCCGGTGTTCTTGATTACGAGACCTGTCATAATGCTTTTTAAATGAAGAATGATGAATGAAGAATGAAGAATCTTCGTTGGAAGCGGCAAATTCTTCATTCTTCATTTTTAGTTCTTCATTACACCGTCATTATCTCCTTGTCCTTCGCCGCCAACATGTCGTCAATTTGCTTGATGTACTTGTCGTGCGTCTTCTGGAGTTTCTCTTCGCCGCCCTTCTGTGCGTCTTCGGGCAAGCCTTCCTTCACGGCCTTCTTCAGTGCATCGATGGCATCGCGGCGGGCGTTGCGCACGCTCACCTTGGCGGTCTCGCCTTCACTCTTGCACTGCTTGGCCAGCTGCTTGCGGCGTTCCTCCGTCAGGGGCGGGATGCCAATGCGGATAATCTCGCCGTTGTTTTCCGGCATGATACCCAGCGAGGAGTCGATGATGGCCTTCTCAATGATGCGGAACATGTTCTTGTCCCACGGCTTGATGGCGATGCTACGCGCGTCGGGCGTGGTGACGGCTGCCACATTATTGATGGGCACCATGCTTCCGTAGGAGTCTACGCGGATGCCGTCCAGCAGGCGCACGTCAGCCTTGCCGGCGCGGATGTGTGCCAAGGTTTCTTCCAAGTACATGACGGCCATGTCCATTTTCTCTTGGGCTTCGCCCAGGATTTCTTTTACGTCTTTCATATCGTCGTAGTGTTTATTGTTTAGGAATAACGCTTCTTTTTATTTTTCTTTCTTCAGTTCCTCAAAAATCAAGCCTTCCAGTTCTTCGGCCAGTTCGGGATTGTCCAAGATGACCTGCTTGGCGGCGTCGCGGCCTTGCGCCAGCTTGGTGTCATTGTAGCTGAACCATGAGCCGCTCTTCTTGATGATGCCCATGTCCGAACCGAGGTCGATGATTTCGCCGGCGCGGGAGATGCCCTCGCCGAACATGATGTCGAACTCGGCCTTGCGGAAGGGAGGAGCCACCTTGTTCTTCACAATCTTCACTTTCGTCTGACGGCCCAGGACTTCATCGCCGTTCTTGATGGCCTGTCCCGGACGGATGTCGATGCGCACCGAGGCATAGAACTTCAGGGCATTGCCGCCCGTGGTGGTCTCCGGATTGCCGAACATGACGCCAATCTTCTCGCGCAGCTGGTTGATGAAGATGCACGTGGTGCGCGTCTTGCTGATGGCGGAGGTCAGTTTGCGCAGGGCCTGCGACATCAGGCGGGCTTGCAGGCCTACCTTGTTGTCGCCCATGTCGCCTTCGATTTCAGCCTTGGGAGTCAAGGCGGCCACGGAGTCTATGACGATGATGTCCACGGCCGAAGAGTGAATCAACTGGTCGGCAATCTCCAAGGCCTGTTCGCCATTGTCCGGTTGCGAGATGAGCAGGTTGTCAATGTCCACGCCCAGGTTGGCCGCATAGAAGCGGTCGAAGGCGTGCTCCGCGTCGATGAAGGCGGCAATGCCTCCCAGCTTCTGCGCCTCGGCTATGGCGTGTATGGCCAGCGTCGTCTTACCGGACGATTCAGGGCCATAGATTTCGATGATGCGGCCCCGGGGATAACCTCCCACGCCCAAGGCGGCGTTCAGCCCGATGGAGCCGGTGGGGATGACGTCGATGTCCTCCACCTCCTCGCTGCCCATCCGCATGATGGAGCCTTTGCCGAAGCTCTTTTCTATCTTGTCCATGGCGGCTTGCAGGGCTTTCAGCTTTTCGCTGGAGACCTGCGATGCGCCGCCTTCGTTCTCAAAGTTCAGTTCGTCTTTCTTTGCCACTTTGTTTGATGTATTAAAGGGTTATTTGTCTGCATTCAGTATTTGCGCGGCGTGTTCCTTGGTCTTCACTTCCTTGGGGGTGATGATGCGTTCCACGACGCCTTCTTCGTCCAGGATGAAGGTGGTGCGGAAGGTGCCCATGTATTTGCGTCCGCACATGGTCTTTTCGCCCCACACGCCGAACTGCTCCACCAGTTTCTTCTCCGTGTCCGTAATCAGGGGGAAAGGCAGGGAGTTCTTCTCGATGAACTTCTGGTGCGACTTCCCGCTGTCCACGCTGACGCCTATCACGGCATAGCCCGCCTGGCGCAATTCTGCATAGTGGTCGCGGAGGTTGCAGGCTTGAGCCGTGCATCCCGGCGTGTTGTCCTTCGGATAGAAGTAGAGCACCACTTTTTGTCCTTTATAGTCGCTCAGGCGGATTTCCTCGCCTTTCTCGTTGATGCCCAATATTTCAGGGGCTTTGTCTCCTATGTTCATGTCTATGTCATTAAAGTTCCAAATCTCCGTCAAACACCTCATGCCAAGGCAGTCCCTGTTTGTTCAGTTGCTCCATGAAGGGATCCGGATCGAATTCTTCCACATTCCATACGCCCGGACGCTTCCACAAGCCTTTGAGGAACATCATGGCGCCGATCATGGCTGGCACGCCCGTCGTGTAGCTGACGCCTTGCATGCCCGTTTCCTGGTAGGCGGCCTGGTGGCTGCAGTTGTTATATACATAATAGGTGCGCTCCTTGCCGTCTTTCAGGCCACGGATGCGGCATCCGATGGAAGTCTCGCCCTCGTAGTTCTCACCCAGGTCTTGCGGATTGGGGAGGACGGCCTTGAGGAATTGCAGGGGCACAATCTGCATCCCGTTGTAGTCTATCGGGTCGATGCGGGCCATGCCTATGTCTTGGATGACACGCAGATGGGTCAGGTATTCCTGTCCGAAGGTCATCCAGAAGCGGGCGCGCTTGATGGTGGGGAAATTTTTCACCAGCGACTCCAGTTCCTCGTGGTAGAGCAGGTAGGAATCGCGCGGGCCGATGTTGGGATAGCTCAGCGACTTGTGGATTTCCAAGGGCTTGGTCGTAATCCATTGGCCGTTTTCGTAGTATCGCCCGTTTTGTGTGATTTCGCGGATGTTGATTTCGGGATTGAAGTTGGTGGCAAACGCTTTGTGGTGATTGCCTGCGTTGCAATCCACGATGTCCAGGTACTGGATTTCATCGAAGTGGTGCTTGGCCGCGTATGCCGTGTAGATGCCGCTCACGCCCGGGTCGAATCCGCAACCCAGGATGGCGGTCAGGCCGGCTTCCTCAAAACGCTGCTTGTAGGCCCATTGCCAGCTGTATTCAAAGTGTGCCACGTCCTTCGGCTCGTAGTTGGCCGTGTCCAGGTAGTTGACGCCCGTCTTCAGGCACGCCTCCATGATGGTCAGGTCTTGGTAAGGCAGGGCCACGTTGATGACTATTTCGGGTTTGAAGCTGTTGAACAGGGCCACCAGTTCGTCCACATTGTCGGCATCAACCTGTGCGGTTTGGATGTTCGGGTTGCCGATGGCCTTCACCACGGCGTCGCATTTCGATTTCGTGCGGCTGGCAATCATGATGTCGGTGAACACATCCGGATTCTGAGCCACTTTGTGCGCAACGACGGTTCCTACGCCGCCTGCACCGATAATAAGAACTTTACCCATTTCTTCTATAGTTATTGTTAGAGTTGAAAATTGATGTCTTTCGCTGCTTTGGCTCCGCGGTACATTGGCTTGCACTCCGCGGTACTTTGGCTTGCGTTCGGCGGTACTTTGGCTCGCGCCCGCTGGTACCCCCGCTTTGCGTCAGCAAATATACGGCTAAAATCTAACATATTCATAAAATCTTCCTAAATCATTTGGGCATTTACAGGCAAAATGTGAACAAACCGCTTGCTTTCGGGTTTATTTCTTACCTTTGCGGCGCGATGTCCGGACGTGAAGATGCCGGATGCGCCGTTTGTTATCGTTTATTTATTTTCTAAACTAAAAGACAACAAAGCAATGAAGAAGATTTTAGTGACTTTTTGTTTGGCAGCCGTGATGACCGGCTTGGCCTCGTGTGGTTCCTCCAAGTATGTGACGGCTTCGGTGGCCGACATTGACGGAGAATGGAGCATCATTGAAATTAATGGCACAGCCGTGGTGCCGGCTCCCGGCCAGGCTTATCCTTATATCGGTTTCGACCAAGCCACGGGGCGCGTGCATGGCAATGCCGGATGCAACCGCCTGATGGGCACCTTCGATGTGCTGGCTGAGCCGGGACATATCGACCTGAGCCAACTGGGCAGCACGCGCATGATGTGTCCCGACATGACCGTCGAGCAAAACGTGCTGAATGCCTTGGCGCAAGTGAAGCGGTATGTCAAGTTGGACGATGAGAACATCGCCTTGTGCGGCAAGTCTGCCCGCCGCCCCATCCTGGTGCTGAAGAAGAAGGCGCCGGACATGACCGTTGCCGACCTGAACGGCAAGTGGAAAATCGTGGAAGCCATGGGCGTGGCCGTGCCCGACAGCCTGGAGAACCAGCCCTTCGTGGAGCTGAACGTGGCGGAAAAGAAACTGCACGCCCAGGCCGGATGCAACCTCCTCAACGGCGGTTATCAGACGGACGAAAACAATCCGGCATCCATCTCCTTCCCGCAACTCATCAGCACCATGATGGCCTGCCCCGACATGGAGACGGAAGACCGCGTGAAGCAAGCGTTGAACACGACGTGCACCTTCGGCCGCTTGCAGGAAGGCCGCGTCGGATTCTATGATGCAGACAACACGCTGGTCATGGTATTGACGGCGGATTGAAAGAAATTTCATCTTTTCTCTGATAAATTTTTGCTTTTTTCAGCGGAATAGTTTACTTTTGTCGCGTCTAAGGATTTTAAGTATATGAGGACAGCCAATACATATCGCCATCATCATCACCTTTCCGACGAATAAAATCGGTGGGCGATGAAGTCGTGCATATGAGTATGATTAAGGAATAAGGCTTACCGGTGGATTGCTGGCAAGCCTTTTTCTATTTATGATATTCAACTAAACAACATAAAAAAGTTATGCTGAGAATTGCAGTACAAGCTAAAGGACGTCTGTATGACGAAACCATGTCATTCCTCGAAGAGTCGGACATCAAGCTGAATCCGACGAAGCGCACCTTGTTGGTGCAATCCACCAATTTCCCTTTGGAGGTGCTTTTCCTGCGGGATGATGACATACCCCAATCTGTGGCCACGGGCATAGCCGACATCGGCATCGTGGGCGAAAACGAATATGTGGAGAAAGGCGAGGAAGCCGAGATTGTGAAGCGTCTGGGATTCAGCAAATGCCGGCTGTCGCTGGCCATCCCCAAAGATGCGGAGTATCCCGGCGTGGAGTGGTTTGACGGGAAGAAGATAGCCACATCCTATCCGGGCATCCTGTCCGCCTACCTCCGGAAGCAACAGGTAAAAGCCGACATCCATGTCATTACGGGTTCGGTGGAAGTATCGCCGGGCATTGGTTTGTCGGATGCGATTTTCGATATCGTCAGCTCCGGCTCCACGCTGGTAAGCAACAGCCTGAAAGAGGTGGAAGTGGTGATGAAGTCCGAAGCCTTGCTCATCGGCAATAGAAACCTGAGCGAGGAGAAGCGGGAGATTCTGAAGGAATTGCTCTTCCGCATGGATGCCGTGAAAACCGCCGAAGACAAAAAATATGTGTTGATGAATGCCCCCAAGGACAAATTGGAGCAGATTCTCGCCGTATTGCCCGGCATGAAAAGCCCCACGGTGATGCCCTTGGCTCAGGAAGACTGGTGCTCCGTGCATACCGTATTGGACGAGAAATGTTTTTGGGAAATCATCGGGAAGCTGAAAGCCTTGGGCGCGGAAGGCATACTGGTGTTGCCCATTGAGAAGATGATTGTATAAATTATCATTTAATGTCATGAAACAAATCGAATATCCGGATAAAAGTCAGTGGGCGGAAATCTTGAAACGCCCAAGCCTGAATGTGGAAAGCCTGTTCGACACGGTTCGCGCCATTCTTGACCGGGTGAAGACGGAGGGAGACCGTGCCGTGTTGGCGTATGAAGAACAATTCGACAAAGTAAAATTGTCCGCATTGGCCGTTACCGGGGAAGAAATGCGGGAAGCTGAAACCTTGATCAGCGAGGAGTTGAAAAACGCCATCCGCCTGGCCAAGCAAAATATAGAAACCTTTCATGCCGCACAGCGTTTCACGGGCAAGCGGGTGGAAACCCAGCCGGGCGTGACCTGCTGGCAGAAGGCAGTGCCTATCGAGCGTGTAGGATTGTACATCCCCGGCGGCACGGCGCCGTTGTTTTCCACGGTGCTGATGTTGGCGGTGCCTGCCAAGATAGCCGGTTGCGACAAAATCGTGTTGTGTACGCCTCCCGGCAAGGATGGCAAGGTGCATCCCGCAGTCCTTTTTGCTGCACAAGTGGCGGGAGTGGATTGCATTTTCAAGGCAGGCGGTGTGCAGGCAGTCGGCGCTATGGCATACGGCACGGAGAGTGTCCCCCGCGTCTATAAGATTTTCGGCCCGGGCAATCAATATGTCACCGCCGCCAAGCAGTTGGTCAGCCTGCGCGATGTGGCCATTGATATGCCTGCCGGTCCTTCGGAAGTGGAAGTGTTGGCGGACGAGACGGCCAATCCGGTCTTTGTGGCCGCCGACTTGCTGAGCCAAGCCGAGCATGGCGTGGATAGCCAAGCTGTTTTGGTCACCACTTCCCCGACGTTGTGTCAGGCCGTCCAGCAGGAAGTGGAGCGTCAGTTGGCTTTGTTGCCGCGCAAGGAAATAGCCGCCCGTTCGCTGGCCAACAGCAAGCTCATCGTGGCGCGCGACATGGAGGAAGCCATTGAACTGACCAACGTCTATGCGCCGGAGCATCTCATTATACAGACTGCCGATTATGCCCGTGTGGCTGAGCAGGTGAGAAACGCCGGCTCCGTCTTCTTGGGACCGTATGCCACCGAGAGCGCCGGCGATTATGCTTCCGGCACCAACCATACTTTGCCGACCAACGGCTATGCCCGTGCCTACAGTGGTGTCAGCCTGGACAGCTTTATCCGCAAGATTACTTTCCAAGAGCTTACACGCGAAGGCTTGCATCGCATCGGCCCTGCCATTGAAACGATGGCGGCGAATGAACAACTGGATGCGCATAAGAATGCGGTGAGTGTGAGGATGGGTAAATAGGAATTTAATTCTTTAGACGCAGATGACGCGGATGGACGCGGATTTATTATTTGTATAATCAATGGAGTCCAGCGTTTTACAGTGAAAAGATTATCCGTGAAATCCGCGTAATCCGCGCCAAAAAACGCCGATAAATTATCATTTATGAAACAACTACAAGAACTGACACGCCCGAACATCTGGCAGTTGAAGCCTTATTCTTCGGCGCGCGATGAATACCAAGGGATAGCGGCATCTGTTTTTCTGGATGCCAACGAGAATCCGTATAATAATCCCAACAACCGTTATCCCGACCCCATGCAGTGGGAGTTGAAGAAAAACCTCTCCAAGCTGAAAGGCGTAGCTCCCGAACATATCTTCTTGGGCAACGGCAGCGATGAAGCCATCGATTTGGTTTTTCGGGCATTTTGCGAGCCGCGTGTGGACAATGTCGTGGCCATTGAGCCTACGTATGGCATGTATCTGGTGGCGGCGGAAATCAACGATGTGGAGTACCGCAAAGTACTGTTGGACGAGCACTTCCAGTTCACGGCAGAGAAGATGCTGGAGGCTGCCGATGAACATACAAAAGCAATGTTCCTCTGCACGCCCAATAATCCGACCGGCAATGACCTGAACCGGGAGGAAATCGTGAAGCTGTTGAACGCTTTCGACGGCTTGGTCATTGTGGACGAAGCGTACAATGATTTCTCGGAAGAGCCTTCTTTCCTGACGCGCTTGGATGAATTTCCCAACCTGGTCGTTTTGCAGACCTTCTCCAAGGCATGGGGATGTGCCGCCATCCGCTTGGGCATGGCTTTTGCCTCGCCCGACATCATCGGCATCTTCAACAAAATCAAATATCCCTATAATGTCAACCAACTGACGCAGCAGCAGGCCATGGAGATGTTGCACCGGCATTATGAAATGCAGCGTTGGGTGGAGATGCTGAAGGAAGAGCGCAATCGCTTGGAAGGCGAGTTTGCCGCCTTGCATTGTGTGCAGCAGGTTTTCCCGTCCAATGCCAACTTCTTTCTCGTGCGGGTGACGGATGCCGTACACATTTACAATTACTTGGTAGGTGAAGGCATCATCGTGCGCAATCGCCATGCAGTGACCCTCTGTGGCAATTGTCTGCGCATCACGGTGGGTACGCGGGCAGAGAATGAGACTTTGTTGGAGGTGCTAAGAAAATATAGATAAATAGGAATTTAGTTTAGGCGCGGATTACGCGGATGGACGCGGATTTATTATTTGTATAATCAATGGAGTCCAGCGTTTTACAGTGAAAAGATTATCCGTGAAATCCGCGTAATCCGCGCCAAAAAACGCCGATAAATTA
>CASEYC010000097.1 GCA_949292025.1 uncultured Bacteroides sp.
GACACGGATTTATGATAAACCATTCCGTGAAATCCGCGCAATCCGCGCCTCTGTTATGTGAAGCCTTGCGCCCTGCTTAGCGGGCAAAGCGCGCCGCCTGTTCGCGTATCAGCTCCTCGTCGTCGAAGTAGTTGATCTTCATGGCGCGGCGCACGTCGTCCAGCGTCTGCGCGGCGGCCTCGCGTGCCTGTTCGCAGCCCCGCTTCAGCATGGCGTAGATGGCGGGGATGTCCTGCTCGAACTCCTTGCGGCGCGTGCGGATGGGCTCCAGCGTCTCCTGCATGATGGCGGTCAGGAACCGCTTGACCTTGACGTCGCCCAGCCCGCCGCGGCGGTAGTGCGCCTTCAGCTCTTCCAGGTTGGGATAGTCCGGGAGGTAACGCTCGAAGTGTTCGGGGCGGCAGAAGGCGTCGAGGTAGGTGAAGACCGGGTTGCCCTCCACTTGGCCGGGGTCTTGCACCCGCAGGTGGTTGGGGTCGGTGTACATGGTCTTTATCTTGGCGGCCACGGTGTCGGCATCGTCGCTCAGGTAGATGCAGTTGCCCAGGCTCTTGCTCATCTTGGCCTTTCCGTCCGTGCCCGGCAGGCGCAGGCAGGCGGCGTTGTCCGGCAGGAGGATTTCGGGTTCCACGAGGGTCTCGCCATAGATGTGGTTGAAGCGGCGCACGATTTCGCGGGCTTGCTCCAGCATGGGTTCCTGGTCCTCGCCCACGGGGACGGTGGTGGCGCGGAACGCCGTGATGTCCGCCGCCTGGCTTATGGGGTAGGTGAAGAAGCCCACGGGGATGCTCGCCTCGAAGTTGCGCATCTGTATCTCGGTCTTCACCGTGGGATTGCGCTGCAGGCGCGAGACGGTGACGAGGTCCATGTAATAGAACGTCAGCTCGCACAGCTCCGGTATCTGCGACTGGATGAACAGGGTGCAGCGTTCGGGGTCAAGCCCGCAGGCCAGGTAGTCCAACGCCACTTCGATGACATTCTGCCTCACCTTTTCGGGGGTGTCCATGTTGTCGGTCAGGGCCTGGGCGTCCGCGATGAAGACGAACATCTTGGCATAGTCCCCGGCGTCCTGAAGCTCCACGCGGCGGCGCAGCGACCCCACGTAGTGGCCGATGTGCAGGCGGCCGGTGGGGCGGTCGCCGGTCAGGATGATTTTCTGTTTGCTCATAATTGTATAATGTTATGTTAGTTATTGTCCGGGCTGGCGGTCTGGTCATGGGGCGGGGGCAAGCCCCGCCCCTACGCGGACGGCGGACCACGCTGCGGACGGCCCGCGCGTAGGGGCGGCCCTTGCGGTCGCCCGGTCTCATGCCTGATATAAGGCATGACCTGCGGGTAATCGGCGCAAAGATACGGGTTTTATCGGAAAATCACTACCTTTGCAGCCGATTTGTATCCCATAAGACACTAACCGCAATGATTTCAGTAGACGCCCTATCCATGGAGTTCAACGCCACGCCCCTGTTTCAGGACGTGAGCTTCGTCATCAACAAGAAGGACCGCATCGCCCTCGTCGGGAAGAACGGCGCGGGAAAGTCCACCCTGCTCAAGATCCTGGCCGGGCAGCAGCACCCCACCACAGGCTCGGTCAGCCTGCCGCGCGACTGCACCGTGGGCTACCTGCCCCAGGTGATGCGGCTGGCGGACACCCGCACGGTGCGCCAGGAGGCGGAGACCGCCTTCGCCCACATCCACGGCCTGAAGCAGCACCTGGCAGACCTGCAGGAGCAGATGGCCCGGCGCACGGACTATGACTCGCCGGGATACCAGGAGCTGATAGACCGCTTCGCCCGCGAGAACGACCGCTTCACCCTCATGGGCGGCGACAACTACCAAGGCGAGCTGGAGCGCACGCTCCAGGGCCTGGGCTTCCGCCGCACGGACTTCGACCGCCCCACCAGCGAGTTCTCCGGCGGATGGCGCATGCGCGTCGAGCTGGCCAAGCTCCTCTTGATGAGGCCCGACGTCCTCCTGCTGGACGAGCCCACCAACCACCTGGACATCGAGTCCATACAGTGGCTCGAGCAGTTCCTCGCCACCCGCGCCAACGCCGTCGTCCTGGTCAGCCACGACCGCGCCTTCCTCAACAATGTCACCACCCGCACCATCGAGATTTCCTGCGGGCGCATCTACGACTACCGCGTCAAGTATGACGAGTTTGTGCGCCTGCGCCAGGAGCGGAGGGAGCAGCAGCTGCGGGCCTGGGAGAACCAGCAGCGGCAGATAGAGGACACGGAAGCCTTCATAGAGCGTTTCCGCTACAAAGCCACCAAGGCAGTGCAGGTGCAGAGCCGCATCAAGCAACTGGAGAAGCTGGAGCGCGTCGAGGTGGACGAGGAAGACACGGCGGCGCTCAGGCTGAAGTTCACCTGCTCCTCGCGCTCGGGCAACTATCCCGTCATCTGCGAGGACGTGGGCAAGCGATACGGTGACCACGTCGTCTTCGACCACGTGGACCTCACGATTGCCCGGGGAGAGAAGGTGGCCTTCGTGGGCCGTAACGGCGAGGGCAAGTCCACCCTGGTGAAGTGCATCATGGGCCAGATTTCCGATTACACCGGCCGCCTGACCTTGGGCCACAACGTCCAAGTGGGCTACTTCGCCCAGAACCAGGCGCAGCTGCTGGACGAACGCCTGACCGTGTTCGACACCATCGACCGCGTGGCCACCGGCGACGTCCGCCTCCGGATACGCGACATCCTCGGGGCCTTCATGTTCGGCGGCGAGGCTTCGGAGAAGCCCGTCCGCGTGCTCAGCGGCGGCGAACGCACCCGCCTGGCCATGATCCAACTGCTGCTGCAGCCGGTCAACTTCCTCATACTGGACGAGCCGACCAACCACCTGGACATGCGCTCCAAGGACGTGCTGAAGGAAGCCATCGCCTCCTTCGAGGGCACCGTCATACTCGTGAGCCACGACCGCGACTTCCTGGACGGGCTGGTCACGAAGGTCTATGAGTTCGGCGGCGGCCGCGTCCGCGAGCACATCGGCGGCATCTACGACTTCCTCCGCAGCAAGAACGCGGACACGGGCGCCGACCGCCTCGACGCCCTCTTCCAGCCGGACAAGGGGAAACCCGCCGCGGACGCCCCTGCGCCGGACGCGCCCGCGAAAGGCGTCATGGACTGGCAGGCCCAGAAGGAGCTGAACCGCCGCATCAAGAAGCTGGAGCGGCAGATAGCCGGCTGCGAGGCGCGGGTGGAGGAGACGGACGCCGCCATCGCCGCCCTGGAGCGGCAGATGTCCACCCCCGAGGGCGCGGCGGACGTCTCCCTCTACGAGGAGCACAACCGCCTCAAGAAGCAGCAGGACGAGGCCCTGGAGCTGTGGGAGCAGGCGTCCGGGGAGCTGGAGGCGTTGCGGGCCGGAAATATGTTATAGAGCAGGTCGCGGTGTTTTTTCGGGCAAAACGCTTGCATTCTTCCCCGCGATGCCTTATCTTTGCTTGCGATAGCTCTATGAAATAACGAAGTCATATCCTTTGGAACTGGTGGGTAAGACATCAAGGTTTAATTCTCGCTTACTCTATAGAGTAGCGGTGCATTACTCTATAGAGTAGCATCGACTTACTCTATAGAGTAGCAAACACCTACTCTATAGAGTAGCATTTGCCTGCTCCATAGGACAGCAACCAGCTCCACTTCCGCCCTCCTTGACGTTGTTTCATGGAGAATGTGTAACCCGCTGCGTGACAGCAGCATAAAACACTGTGTTGATTATGACAATGGAAGTTAAGTATCTCAAGCGACCGCATCCCACGAAGCGGGATGAACCGGAATTATGGTATGCCAACCCCATCGTGCGTAAGGCAGAGTCAGTAACCGCCATGACCCGTGCAGCCACGGAGAACACGAGCACGGCCCCCACAGAGATGGAGGCCGCCCTTACGCTTTGGGGGAACTATGCACGCAAGCGCCTCTTGGCAGGCGAGAGTGTACGTGTGGGTGACTTGGGCACCCTCCGCGTGACTTTCCGCAGCAAGGGCGTAGAGAGTATCGACGACGTGAACGCCAATCAAATGGTGTATGATGTCAGACTGAAGTTCACGCCCTCCAAGGAGTTCCGGGAGAGCATCGTGAATAACATCAGCTTCGAGTGTGGCGGCGTCTTGGAAGACGGCGTGGACTACTCGTCGCTCAACGCCTACCGTGTGGCCAAGGGTCTGGCACCCACGACGCCCTCCGGGCCCGGCTCGGGCGAGGACGGCGGCGGCAGCGGCTCGGGCGAGGACGGCAGCTTCGGCTAAGCCTCCCGCCGGTCCCCGGGGGCGGAGGGGACTCGCGCAAAACAAAAAGAAAAGAGGACAGCGGAATCCGTTGTCCTCTTTTCACGTTGTTAAATCACATGTTAAACCCTTAATCAGTCAGCAGGATGAATAGCCTCCGAGGGGCAGACACTTGCGCAAGTACCGCATTCTGTGCAAGCCTCGGGGTCGATGGAATACTTGTCGCCTTCAGAGATGGCGCCTACCGGGCACTCGTCGATGCAAGTACCGCATGCAATACAATCGTCACTAATTACGTAAGCCATTTTTGTCTAAGTTTAAATTATTGTTAGTCTAAAGAGTAATGTGGTGCAAATGTAGGGTTTTTCCGCTTACGTTGTTCCCGCAGGGGCGGAAAAACTCCTAATTTGTACGCTGTCTAAATAGCGTCAGGTGCAGGATGATGTACGCCACCAGCAGCACGATGACGATTATCGTGACCTTCATGGGCCAGTCCGTGGCATCTTCCTCAACCTCTTGCGGGAACGGGTCGGGACCGAGGTATTTCCCCTCGGCAATGAGGCGCAGGGCGTGGTTCAGCACGGTGTCGCGCGATGAATACTGCAGTTCGTCCATCGTCACTGACACGGGATAGTCGGGCAGCAGACCGCGGTTCCAGGGGGTGCGGGCCGTGGTGTCGGGGTCGAAGACGCATTGCACCAGCGGGATGCGGAACATCAGCAACGAATGGGGTAGGCGCAACTGCACGAACTTAGCTGCAGTCATATAGTGGTAGCCCGAACGGGTCTCGCGCCCCACGGTGACAGCGCGGTGGTTGCGCACCAAGGTGGCGGGAAAGAGCGTGGCAGCGGAGGTCGAAGTCTCGTCCGTCAGCACGTAGAGCCGCCCGCCGTAGTGGAAGGCGGTGTCGGGCATCAGGGCCACGGCGCTGTCATTCATGATGTAGCCTTCCTTGCCCTCCACACGCCGTGCTTCGGGGAAGACCACTATCGTGGAGTCGAAGTTCAGGGAATAGGCAAAGCTGCGGAAAGGACCGGGCTTGGTGACGCGCTGGTAGGAACCGGTCAGACGGCCCGGAGCGTTGAGAAACCACGACAGCAACTGCTGCATCACATCGCCGTTGCCGCCATGGTTGTGCCGGAGGTCCACCACCAGGTTCGGGAGGCGGAACAGCGGGCGCAAGGAGTCCTGCAGCTGCTCGATCTGCACCTGGCCGAGGTCGAAGTGGGAGAGGCTGAAGTAACCTGTGGAGTCATTAAGTTGGCTGAAAGTATAGGGATAATTGTAGTTGCGGCTCTCACGACGGTGATAGTCCACAGTGTCTACACGCACGAACCGGCGGAAGATGTTGACCTCGCGTATGTGCTGCCATTTGTCCGTTACCGTCTCGCCGTTGTCCAGTGTCAGGATCGTGGTACGGGGAGCGCGGATGCTGTCCCCATAGACCAGCCCCCAAGAAGAGATAAGTTTTTTGTCCGCCCAACTCTGGTTGTCTCCGTCCGCTCCGGGTATTTGGGGGCGCAGGCGGGCCAAGCGGGTCACTGCATCCTCGCCATCGACGGCTGCCACACGTCGGCCCTTGTAGGCGCTCAGTTCGGGAGAGGTAATGGCTATATACAGGGAATCGCCTTGATAGTCCAAGATACAACGGGGCAGGTAGTAATCCATCGTCTCGAACGCCGGATTCAGGGTCAGCAATTCCAGGTGACTGTCGTGCACGCGGTTCAGGAAGCGGACCACCACGTCATAGAAATCGGGATAGGAAATCTCGTCCGCCGCTGTCAGCCGGGCACGTGCCGCGGAGTCGTTGGCCGCCCACTCCTCTCGGCTAATGACATCGTAGAGGCTGGGATAAGCTTCCTCCAGGCAGGCGGTCAGGATGCCGAAGTCCTCCAAGGCCTGGGCCTGCGTCAGGACATCGGTCGCCTTGAGTTTCTTCGGGGGAAGGTAGGTCGATTTCAGCCCGAAGGGAGTCATCGGATCGGCAGCTTGCGAGTCATGTCCGATGACGGAAAGATTGATGTGCGGCTCTTTGATTTCCCTGTATGCATATCCCACGGTGCCTATGATGTCACCTTGCTTGACAGCCATGCCCGTCTTCCAGGCAACGTCGCCCCGCAGTCCGGAAAACTCCAGTTTACGCCCGTCGACCAAGCAGAGAATCAACACCCCGCAGACGTATTGGGGAGGTACAGAGATGTCCTTTTCTTCCTTCTGGAAAGCGGCAATCATCGCGTCGAAAGTAGGTTTCGCGTTGTCCGGCCGATCCATTACTATCTGTCCCATGGAGGGTTGGTAGCCTACCCCGAAAAAGGTCACCGTGCCGTCCGCGGGAGCAACCACTACCGTGCCCAGCGGGGCACCGATGTACAGATCGGCAAAGTTCTGGTCACTGCCGATGTACTCTTGCGGGCGGTAGAGTATGTCCTCACCCGCTTCTTTGCCTTGGATGGGCCACAAGAAGTTGTCTTGCGATTGCGCTGCCGCAGAGAGGGAGAGGGCGGCAAACAGCATCAGGAAGATGCCGTGGAAAAGTCTTGTTCTCATAAGTGGTATTATTTAATTTAACGGCTGCAAGTTACGAAATAATAAAAAAAAACCAAGGATGCGGCTAAGGAACAGAGGCATTATTAACTTTCTTTATAAGCAAGGCGCGGATCACGCCGATTCTCCGGACAGCTCACTGCCGTTCCGTGAAATCCGCGTCATCCGCGCCTATCCTATAAGGAATATCTTCCGCTTACCAGATGGACACGCGCTCTTCCTTGGGCAGGAACATCGGGTCTTGCTCGGTGATGCCGAAAGCCTCGTACCACGCATCTATCTGGGGCAGTGCGCCGTTGACGCGCCAGCGGCCGATGGAGTGCACGTCCACCTTGGTCAGGTAGAGGTCATACTCGGGCGTGGAGTTCGACGCCCACAGGCCGGCGTAGGCCAGGAAGAAGCGCTGCTCCGGGGTCAGGCCGTCCACGGTGGGCAGCGGCTGGTCCTTGGTGGCGTTCTTGTAGGCCTGGTAGGCCACTTGCAGGCCGCCGTAGTCGGCGATGTTCTCGCCCAGCGTCTGACGGCCGTTGGCGTGCACGCCGGGTGCCACCTGGATGCTGTCGAAGAAGTTGACCATCACCTGTGCGCGTTGGTTGAAGCGTTCGGCATCCTCTGCCGTCCACCAGTCGCGCAGGTTGCCGTCCTTGTCATACTGGCGTCCCTGGTCGTCGAACCCGTGGGTCATCTCGTGGCCAATCACTACGCCGATGGCGCCGTAGTTGAAGGCGTCGTCGGCCTGCATGTCGAAGAAGGGCGGCTGCAGGATGCCTGCGGGGAAGCAGATTTCGTTCGTGGTGGGGTTGTAGTAGGCGTTGACGGTCTGCGGGGTCATGAACCACTCTTCGGGGTCCACGGGCTTGCCGGCCTTGGCCAGCATCTCCTTGTAGGCCCACTGGCTGGCGCGCTCGATGTTGGCCCAGTACGAGTCCGTCTTGATGTCGAGGTCGGAGTAGTCTTTCCACTTGTCGGGATACCCGATCTTGACGCGGAAGGTCGAGAGCTTCTCCAGCGCCTTGGCCTTGGTGCTGTCGCCCATCCACTCCAGGGCTTGGATGCGCTCGCCCAGGGCGGTCTGCAGGTTCTTCACCAAGGCCACCATGCGCTCCTTGGCGGCGGCGGGGAAGTACTTCTCCACGTACATCTGTCCCACGGCTTCGCCCAGCACGCCGCTGACGGTGCTCACGGCACGCTTCCAGCGGGGCTGCTGTTCCTTCTGTCCGGACATGGTGCGGCTGTAGAAGTCGAAGTTCTGCTCGTTCAGGGCGTCGCTCAGGCAGGAAGCCGATGCGTCCACCAGCTTCCACTGCAGGTACAGCTTCTGCTGGTCCAGGGGCAGGGTGTCCAGTATCTTGGCAGCCTCGGCCAGGGAGGCGGGCTGGCCCACAATCACTTCCTTCGTGTCCTGCAACCCGAAGGCGCCCAGGTAGGCATCCCAGTTGAAGGTGGGATATTGCTCCTTGAGCTGGTCCACGGTCATCTTGTTGTAGTTGGCCTGCGGGTCGCGCAGTTCCACGCGGCTTCGGAACGCCTTGGCCAGGCGCGTCTCCACGTCCATCACGATGTCGCGGGTGCGGGTGGCGGTGGCGTCGTCATAGCCGGCCAGCTGCATCATCTTCACCACGTGCGCCTTGAAGGCTTCGCGGATCTTCGTGGTGGCCTCGTCCTCGGCCAGGTAGTAGTCGCGCTCGCCCATCGACAGGCCGGACTGTCCGATTTGCACGGCGTTCATCCCGGCGTTCTTCTCGTCGGCGCCCACGTAGAGGCCCAGGTAGCCTCCGATGCCGCGCTGTGCCAGCGAGGGCAGGAAGGCATAGAGTTGCGACTTGTCCGTCAGGGCGTTGATTTCCTCGATTTCGGGCTGGATGGGCTTCACGCCGTCGGCGTTCAGCTTCACGCTGTCCATGGCGATGTTGTACAGGTCGCCCACTTTCTGCGCTATCGAGCCCGGCTGGTTCTCGGCCTTGGCCAGTTCCTCGATGAGGCCCTGCATCTGCGTGCGGTTGTTCTCGGCCAGGACTGTGAAGGAGCCATACTGTGAATACTCGTCTGTCAGGGGATGGGCTTTCATCCATCCGCCGCAGGCATACTGGTAGAAGTCGGTGCCCGGCAGTGCCGTGGTGTCGAGGTTGGCAAGGTCGATGCCCATGGTCTGGCCGCCGTCCTTGCCCGTGTTGCAGGCGGCCATCGTCAGGCACAGGGCTGCAACGGAAAGGGTTTGCTTTGCGTTCATATACTTATATATAAGGTATGGTTTGTTTCGGGGCGCAAAGGTAAGTAAAATATGGGTCGGGTGTGCTCGTGCAGGCCAAAAAGTGAGAAAAGATGCCAAACCATTTATTATCGTGCCCTCTTGACTTTTCCCAAAAGAGTTTAGTACACTCCTTTGGACTTGAATAGTTCATGAAGGGTTTTGTGTTTTATTGATAAATTAATGTCTATTCTGCTGTTTTTTATTATCTATATGTCTTTACAATGCAAAAATAACTATCTTATTGCTTTTATTATCGAACTTTTGTTGTATATTTGCCATGTCTTTCGAAAGGCGAACTGTTTAACCATAAAATTATTACAGAATGAAAAAGTTATTACTTGGGCTATTTTTGTTAGTCCCGTTTCTTGCGTTTGCAGAGAAAAAGACCAATGATGATTGTGCTAGGTTTCAATGCTTCATAGCATGTGGACAGGTGTATATGGTTCCTGCAGATATTCCTGCGGAAGAAATATTGAGAATGATGGATGAAATCGAAAGGAACTGTAATTCATAATACTGTAGATTAATCTGTGCTAAGTACTAAGAGTTAAAGAGGCTTTTAAGCCTTCTTTAACTCTTTATGCCTTAATGCTTTATGAAACAATATCAGTGGTTTTGGTTACTCATCTGTCTCATATTTGCCCTCCCTTCGTTGGCACAGGACGACACCTGCCCCTACTTGGAATGCCGCTACACCAGTCAGGCCAAGTCAAATGCCCTGAATAAGGATAAAGTCAATCAAGACGAATGGGCATTGCGGATAGCCAAGGACTGTGCGGAGTTCTACAGCGTTTGGTATCGGGCACATCAGACAGTGATAGACAGTGTTCTAAGTAAAGGTGGAACGCTGGAAGATTGTTTTGCCGCCCGTGAAAAGATATTATACCCCAAAAGTACCAACTCGGATGATATCTTCAAGAACTATCCTGAGCCGGGAAGACTGACTTATGTAAAGGAGATAGTCACGGATCCTTATCTATATGAAGAAACGTACGAGCGCCCTGCATGGCAAATCAAGGCAGAGAAGAAAGACATTATGGGGTATGCCTGCCAGAAAGCTACGGCAGACTTCAGAGGCCGGACTTGGATAGCGTGGTTCGCCCCTGAGGTGCCCGTCATGGAAGGACCTTGGAAACTGCATGGCTTGCCCGGCCTGATTCTTGAAGCATACGATGCAGAGGACGACTATCATTATACCTGTATTGAGATAAAGCGGCTGCAAGGGGAGAAACCGATACGGGTGCCCCAAAAGAAGTACGTCAAATGCGACCGGAAGGAACTGGACAAGCTGCTGTCTATCTATAAAAACAGCATAAATGATTACCGCAAATTGCAAGGGAAATCCCTGATTTATCAGGTACAAAATGACGGTACGATAACTGCAAATTTTTCACAAGGAGTAGTGTATAATCCCATTGAACGCGAATAAAGATTGTAAAATTGCAGAGTATGAAACAGGCAATCTATATTTTCCTCATCTGTCTTTTGTCCGCCCTTCCCTTGGCGGCGCAGGACGACACCTGCCCCTACCTGGAATGCCGCTACACCAGTCAGGCCAAGTTCAATGCCTTGAACAAGGATAAAGTCGATCAAGACGAATGGGCACTGCGGATAGCCAAGGACTGTGCGGAGTTCTACAGCGTTTGGCATCGGACACATCAGTCCTTGAAAGACAGTATCTTCAGTAGTGGCGGGAGCTTGGAAGACTGGTATGCGGCTCGCGAAAAAGTCCTTTGTCCGCCCAGCACAAACTCGGATGCCCTCTACAAAGATTATCCGGCACAAGGCAAGCTGGTCTATGTGCGGAAGATATTCTCCACACTCTATCGGTATGAGGAAAACTATGAGCGTCCTGCCTGGCAAATCACAACTGAGAAGAAGGACATCATGGGATATGCCTGCCAGAAAGCCACGGCAGACTTCAGAGGCCGGACTTGGATTGCGTGGTTCACCCCTGAGGTGCCCGTCATGGAAGGTCCTTGGAAACTGCATGGCTTGCCCGGCCTGATTCTTGAAGCATACGATGCAGAGGACGACTATCATTATACCTGTATTGAGATAAAGCGGCTGCAAGGGGAGAAACCGATACGGGTGCCCCCAAAGAGGTACGTCAAATGCGACCGGAAGGAACTGGACAAGTTGCTGTCCACCTATGAAAACAATCCCAATGACTACATGAAGTTGCAAGGGCTCCCGATGGCCTATAAGGTGCAGAGCAACGGCACATTGACCACCAAGCTTTACGATGACATGCAGTACAATCCCATCGAACGCGAATAGCCCATGAAAGTCCTCGCTACCCTCGTCCTGTGCCTGGCTTTCCCCGTGCTCTTGTGTGCCCAGTCCCGCCGGGTGGGAGGCACTGTCGTCGGGGACGATGCGCCGCTGGAAGCCGTGTCCGTCTGCCTGCTGGATGCGGACAGCAGCATCGTGCAGTTCACGCAGACCGATGCGGCGGGCCGCTGGCAGTTGGAGGCGGGCGACCGGCAGGAGGGCTTCGTGTCTTTCTCCTATCTCGGCTTTGCCAAGCAGGTGATTCCCTTGGCGCAATGCCACGAAGGGATGCAGGTGCGCTTGCAGGAGGCGGCGATGCAAATCCGCGAGGTCAGCGTGCGTGGCGACCGTATCTGGCAGCGCGGTGACACCTTGACTTACAGCGTTGCGGGTTTCCGCTTGCCCCAAGACCGCACAATAGAGGATGTGCTGAAGAAAATACCGGGCATTGAGGTGTCTGCCAATGGGCAAATCAGTTTTCAGGACCAACCCATCAACAAGTTCTACGTGGAGGGCATGGACTTGCTGGGCAGCAAGTATGCCTTGGCCAGCCGCAACATGCCGGCACAGATGGTACGCAACGTGCAGGTGTTGCAGAACCACCAGCCCGTGGCCGCCCTCCGGGGAAAGTCGTTCAGCGACAATGCCGCCTTGAACCTGGTGCTGGAGGATGAGGCGCGCCATCGCCTCATCGGCATCATCGACATGGGCCTTGGAGCGGACGCGGACGGCGGCTTGCGCTGGGAGAACCGCTTGATGGGGATGCTCTTTGGCCGCCGGATGCAGAACCTGACGATGTACAAGAATAGCAATACCGGGGCAGACTTGGCCGAGGAAATCAACCCGCTGGCCGTGGGCATGGGCAGTCTGTCGGCAGGGGGCGGCCGGGAGGAAGACTTCTTCTCCGCCTCGCCTTCGGTCGTGCGGGGGTTGGACCGGGAACGCTACTTGGACAACAACGCCCACTTGGCTGCCGTGAACCACCTCTACAAACCCTCACCCACACGCGACCTCCGCCTTCAGCTCACCGCCCTGCACGACGAGCAGGATGCGGCCCACGGGGATGAAACTACCTATTACTACCCGTCCGAAACAGTGACGGTCCGGGAAGAGGAGGACTACCATGCCCAAGAGAACCGGCTGGATGCAGAGTTGGGCTACCAGCGCAACGACACGGCGGCCTACATCAAGAACACCCTGCAAGGCACCCTGTCGCTGCACAAGCGCACGCTGTCGCTCCTTACCAACGGGACGGCCTTGCAGCAACGCATCCGCCCGCAGCGCAAGTCCTTGCGCAATGACTTTGAACTGATCCGCAACCGGGGCATCCGCTCCTTCTCCCTCTGCTCGGCCAATGCCTACAGCGAATTGCCCCAACGCCTGCTGGTGACGCCCGGCCCGTATGAAGACCTGCTGAACGGCGGGCAGGGTTACGGCGTGCTGGAGCAGTCTGCCCTGTTGCGTGCCTTCACCTCGGACTGGGAGACTTATTTCCAGCACCGCGTGGCAGGCTTCTACCTGAAGTACAGGGCTGGGGTCTCCTACGCCAATCGCAGCTTGCAATCCGGCCTTGCCGCCGACGGCCTGCCCGTCTCCGGGCTGGAATATGCCAACCACCTGCGCCTGCAGACTGTGGAAGCCTACGTGGAACCCAGCCTGAACCTGAAGCGCGAATACTGGGACGTGCAGTTGCGTGTGCCCTTGGCTTGGCAATTCGCTTTGCTGGAGATGCGCTTGCCACAGTCCCTCAGCCAACGGACACACCGGCTGATGCCCACGCCGTCTTTGCAGGTGAAGCATCGGCTGTCGGCCATGTGGGAAATCAACTTGTCCTCGTCCCTGACTTTCATCAAGCCGGAGATACAGCAACTCTATGCCGGTTATCTGTTCCGTTCCTACCGTTCAGCACAAGCCTATGACCCGCAACTGTCTTACGACAAAGCTTGGCAGTCGCGGGTAATGTTGCGCTTCAACAATCCGTTGCGCGGCCTTTTCCTCAGTCTGTCGGGGTTTGCCACACGCTTATGGCGCGAGATGCTGTATCAGTATGAGAATCGGGAGGGCTTTCTGAGCGTGGGGCATGTCCTGCACCGTCCGCACACCGGGCTGTCGGCAGGCGCATCGGTCCGGTTGTCGAAGGCATTCGACTGGAAGCGCCTGTATGTGGCCTTGTCGGGGTCGTACCTGCGGAATCACAATAAGCTGATGCTGGAAGAGGAATGGGCGGAGAGCCGGATGAGCACGGCCTCGGTGTCGGCGCAAGTCACCATGGAGCCTGTCCGCTTCTTGAATTTCGAGGGAAACACACGCGCCTCCTTGCGGCGGTCGGAGTTGGTTCGGGCGAATGCCCTGCCTGCCAGCACGGCCTGGAGCTACGAGCATTCGTTGGACGTGAATGTCGTGTTCTCCAAGGCGTGGCAGTGGCAGTTGCGCAACCGGGTCACGCACGACAACCGTAACCGGGAAGCCACGTACTTCATGGATGCGTCGTTATCCTATACGCGGGAGCGGTGGACGTTGCGTCTTGAGGGGCACAACCTCCTGAACCGCACCCGCGTGTCGGCCATCTACCTGAGCGACTATACGCGCCAGTTGGCCGTGAACGACTTGCGTCCGCTGGAAGTATTATTGAAGGTGAACTTTTCTTTCTGACGTTCACCTTCGGGCACCTTTACTTCCTTTCGTAATCAAAGTAATCATATTCCGCCGTGGCCTTCGAGGCATCCGACCCTGCCGTGGCAAACAGGCCCAGCATGATGCCGGTGAATCCGCCCACGGTCTCCGTGCTGAGGTAGCGCGCGTTGAGGCTGCCCAGCTTCCGGTAGGTCTTGCCGTCGGTGGAGTAGGAGTAGGTGTAGGCGTCGGGCGTGCCCTCGATGCGCAGTTGCACCTCGCCGTCCGGCACGGCTACCTCCGGCTCTTCGTGGGTCAGCATCCCCATCTTGTGGCGCAGGGTGATGTAGTTCTTGCCGTCAGCCTTGCGGCGCAGGATGATGTCGCTGTGCGCGTCTTCATACATGTAGGTGGTCAGGCCCGCTTCGTCGCCCGCCGAGGCATCCCGCAGGCGCAGGGCGGCGGTGGCGGTGAAGTCCGGGCTGTCCTGCCGGCGGCAAATCAGTGTGGGGCTGTCCTCCGTCGTCTCCAGGCCTACGGGGGTGGCGGTCAGCAGGAGTTTGCCCTTCTTCAGTTGGTAGTTTTCCAAGTGCGGGTTGCGGACATATACCCAGTCATAGCTCAGGGTGTCGGCATCGAAGCCTGTGCGCACAGGCTGTGTGGGCAACGGCTGTTGGGGCAGGGTAGGCACATCCATTTGCAGGTCGATGGTGCCGTCGGCGTTCACCACGGGCCAGGCGCCTTCATCCCAGCGCACCGGGGCGAGGAACGTCTCGCGGCCTAGGACGTGGTGCTGGCTGCCGTGCGTGCGGAAAGCCAGACACACCAGCCACCAGCTGCCGTCCGCTGCCTCTACCAGGTCGGCGTGGCCCGTGCCTTGGATAGGGTTGGACTGGGCGTTCATGTTGATGTGTGTCAGGATGGGGTTGGCGGGATTGCCCGTGTATGGGCCGGCGATGTCGCGGCTGCGGGCGATGGTCACCTTGTGGCCGTACTCCGTGCCGCCTTCCGAGATGAGCAGGTAGTACCAGCCGTCCTTCTTATAAATATGCGGACCCTCCGGGTAGCGGCCGCCCGTGCCTGTCCAGATGGGTTGCGACGGGGTCAGCTGTTCGCCCGTCATCGGGTTGATTTCGCAGAGGTAGATGCAGTTGCCCGGGTTGCTCACCAGGTAGCACTTGCCGTCCTCGAAGTAGAGCGAGGGGTCGATGCCGCCCTGCTTCAGCCAGACGGGTTCGGACCACGGGCCGCGCGGGTCGGTGGCGTGTACCAGGAAGTTGCCTTTGTCCGTGACGTTGGTCGTGATCATGTAGAACACGCCGTCGTTGTAGCGGATGGTGGGGGCGTAGATGCCGCCCCAGGTGCTGGCCTTGTCCAGCGGCAGTTGCGAGTCGCGCGTCAGGCAGTGGCCTATCTGCGTCCAGTGTACCAAGTCCTTACTGTGGTATAGGGGCACACCGGGAAAGTATTGGAAACTGCTGTTCACCAAATAGAAGTCGTCGCCCGCGCGACACACGCTGGGGTCGGGATGGCAGCCGGGAATGACGGGGTTCTCGTAGCCTTGCGTCTGTTGGGCGAAGCCCGGCAAGGACAGGCTGAGCGCCAGTCCGGCAATCAATGTCTGTTTTCTCATCATGGGTTGTCTGTTTTTTAGAGGTTGATAAATCGATGTAGCGACAAATGTAGCCAAACGGCAGGGATGAAGCAAGCCCGTCCGGCGCTTTTTTTGCGTGTGGAAACTTTCGGCACCCTAACTTGCAACAAACAGGCCGTTTTTCGCAGGATGCAGGCATTGAGGTGTCGCGGGATTATTGTAATTTTGTCCTCGTCGGCAGGGCAGCGTCCGACTCGTCTGGGCGGGGACGTTGCCGCCCGTGCTTAGGGGTATCTGCGCCCGTGCTTAGGCGTACCTGCGCCCGTGCTTAGGGGTACGGCTGCCTAAGGGCTGGAAATCAACGCCTTCGGAACGGGTGCCTTTGTGCTCAAATATATAGTGACTTAAAAATAAATGCTTATGAAACATTTGTCGAAGCGAGGAAGCCGTTGGGCGTTTCCTCTGTTGTTATTTCTTGTGTTGGGTATGGCCTCCTGTGGAGGAAGTGGAAACAAAGGCAAAGCAGAGGCCGTGACGCCGCTTGTCGCGCGCAGTGCCACCGAGGTAGCCGGTTGGCTGGGGCTGGGCTGGAACCTGGGAAACCAGTATGACGCTTTCGACAACGGTGTGGCTTCGGACACGGCTTGGGACAACCCGCCTGCCACAAAAGCCCTGTTCGACAGTTTGGCCGCCGCGGGCTTCACCTCCGTGCGCATACCTGTCACTTGGCTGGGGCATATCGGCATCGCGCCCGACTACAAACTGGACGAAGCCTGGCTGGCCCGTGTGGGGCAGGCCGTGGGCTATGCCGAACAAGCCGGGCTGAAGGCTATTGTCAACATCCACCACGACGGAGCAGACAGCAAGCATTGGCTGGACATCAAGGGAGCGGCTGCCAATGATTCCGTGAATGCTGCCGTCAAGGCGCAGCTCCGTGCCGTGTGGTCGCAGATTGCCGCCTATTTCAAGGACAAGGGTGAATTCCTGGTGCTGGAGTCGATGAACGAGATTCACGACGGCGGCTGGGGCTGGGGCGAGAACCGCAAGGACGGTGGTCGCCAATATGCCGTGCTGAACGAGTGGAACCAGGTGTTCGTGGACGCCGTGCGCGCCGCGGGCGGCGAGAATGCCACGCGCTACCTGGGCGTGCCGGGTTATTGCACCAATCCGCAACTGACGTTGGAGCATTTCGTGATGCCCAAGGATTCCGTGTCGGGCCGTCTGCTGGTGGCCGTGCACTTCTATGACCCCGTGGATTTCGTCCTGAATGACAAATATGCCCAATGGGGCCACACCGCCGCGGGCGGACAATACGTGCCGGGCGGCAATGAAGAGAACGTGCAAAAGGTCTTCGGGAGCCTGAAGGCCAAGTTCATCGACCAGAACATTCCGGTCTATATCGGCGAGATGGGGTGCGTGCGCCGTGCCGACGAGCGGAGCGAGGCGTTCCGCAAGTATTACTTGGAATATGTGTGCAAGGCCGCGCGGGACAACGCTCTTTCTCCTTTCTATTGGGACAACGGCTATGCCGGGACTGGCCGCGAGCAGTCCGGCTTGTTCGACCGCACTACCGGTGCTTGTGTGAACAATGCTGCGGATATCGTGGGTGCAATGGTGCGCGGCTACTTCAACAATGCGCCGGACTATACGTTGCAAAGCGTTTATGACAACGCGCCACGTTGGACGGTGACGGTGAAAGACTTATAAATATCATCCAATAATTCTTTTATGAAACACAAACTCTCTCTTCTGTTCTTCTGCCTGTGCGTCTTGTCCGTGCAGGCTCTCCGTGCCGTGGAGGCGATTCCCTTGAACCGCGGTTGGAAATTCCATCATGGCTTTCAGCCGGTCAATGAAGTGCTGACCGTGGACCTGCCTCATACGTGGAACAAAGGCGACGGCATGTATGCCGATGCCGATTACTACCGTGGCTTGTGCAATTACACCCGCAAGTTGGCCGTGCCTGCCGAGTGGGCGGGCAAACGCATCTTCCTGCGCGTGGAGGCTGCGCAGACGGTGGCCGATGTCTTTGTGGACCATCGTTTCGTGATGCAGCACCGGGGTGGATACACGGCTTTCGTGGCCGAACTGACTGATCGCCTGACGCCCGGCAAGGAAAGCGAACTGACCATCTTTGTCAACAATGCAGCCCGGATGGACATCGCCCCCATCTGTGGCGACTTCAATATGTCGGGCGGTTTGTACCGCGGCGTGGAGCTGTTGGTGACGGACGATGATGTCTGCATCGCGCCGGACTATTACGCCTCGTCGGGCGTGTTCTTCACCCAGAGTGAGGTGTCCGGACAGAGTGCCCGCCTGAAGATGGAGGCCCTGCTGTCCGCTAAAGCCTCTTCGTTGGACGGTTGCGAAGTGGAGTTCCAGTTGTGGAATGACGGCAAGCAGATCCATTCGGCCACCGTCACGGACTTTACGCCCGAGGGACGCGCCGTGGCAGAGACCGTGGTGGAACGCCCCCACTTGTGGGACGGTGTCCACGACCCGCATTTGTATCAAACTGTGGTCATCCTGCGCAAGGCGGGCAAGGAAATCGACCGCCGCGAGGAGGAAATCGGCTTCCGATACTACGAGGCCGATCCTGAAAAAGGTTTCTTTTTGAACGGAAAGCCTTACCGCCTGAATGGTGTATGCCGCCACCAAGAGCGGGCGGAGCGTTCGGTGGCCCTCTATCCGTGCGACCATGATGAAGACCTGGACCTCATCCAGGAAATGGGGGCAAACGCCGTGCGCTTGGCTCATTATCCGCAGGCCAAGTATGTACACCAGCAGATGGACCGTCGCGGTCTGGTGGCTTGGGCGGAGATACCTTTTGTCAACGTCTATGTCACCAATCCTGCTTACGACGAGAATCTGGAGCAACAACTCACCGAACTTATCTTGCAGAACTACAACCATCCGTGCATCTTGGCATGGGGCTTGTTCAACGAAATCAATTCGGGATGGCTGGACCGTCCGTCGGACATGGTGAAGCGGTTGCAGGCTTTGGCCGGACGGCTCGACCCCAGCCGTCCCACGATGGGGGCCAGCAACCAGCTTGACGATTTCAATGGCTTTACGGACTGGATTGCCTTCAACCGCTACTTCGGCTGGTACGGCGATGACGTGCGTATGATGGGCGAGTGGCTGGACAAGGAGCATGCCGCCCATCCGGAGCGCAAAATCGGCATCAGCGAATACGGCGCCGGTGCCAGCGTATTCCAGCAGACGGATACCCTGAAGCAGCCTGCTCCAGGCGGCCCGTGGCATCCGGAGAACTGGCAGACCTATTATCACATCGAAAATTGGCGGCAGATGCAGGCACGGCCCTACCTGTGGTGCAGCTTCATCTGGAATATGTTCGACTTTTCGGCGGCAGGCCGTCGCGAGGGCTCGGACATGGGCCGCAACGACAAGGGACTGGTGACTTATGATCGAAAGATAAAGAAGGACGCCTTCTATTTCTATAAGGCAAACTGGAACAAGAAGGACAAGTTCGTCTACCTGGCCGGCAAGCGGGCTGTGGACCGCACGCAACCCGTGACCACCGTACAGGCTTTCGGCAATTGCGGTCCCGCCGAATTGTGGCTGAACGGGGAGTCGCTGGGCAAGGCCGTGCCCGACGAGGTGAACGTGCTGGAGTGGAAAGACGTGCGCCTGCGCGAAGGGAAGAACGAATTGGTGCTGAAGAACAAGTACGGCGAGGACCGCTGTACATGGTATCTGGGCAGCAGAAATTTGTGAGGCCCCGGGTGTCCTATGGTTTGTTTCTTATCGCCAACGTTTGTTTTCTGACATACTTCTGCCCTTGCTTGAAAATAGTCTGGTCCGGATGACCCTATTTCCGTGGGTTTTGCGCTATCTTTGTGAGGTGAAGCGTCCCCTGGCGGGCGTTTCGGTGCTTGCGGAAGCAAGGGAATGAGTACAGACAATTTATTTAATCATTCTAATTTAATATCGTTATGGAGAATACATTTCGTTGGCGATGGCACGGTTTAGCCTCGCTGTTGTTATTGGTTGTGTTTGGTTTGGCATCGTGCAGTGATGACGATGATAATTCGGGCAATGGAGCCGTCACCCCAAATCCTTCGGGCAATGCCCGTGAGGTGGCCGCTTGGCTGGGCTTGGGCTGGAACCTGGGTAATTCGCTGGATGCACATGCCAATGGGGTCGCCTCGGAGACGGCGTGGGATAATGCGCCTGCCACACAAGCTTTGTTCACCAAGGTGGCCGAGGCCGGTTTTACGGCTGTGCGTATCCCTGTCACTTGGATGGGACACATCGGCGCCGCTCCTGAATATAAGATAGAAGACGCGTGGATGAACCGCGTGGCCGAGGTGGTGGGCTATGCCGAGAATGCCGGATTGAAGGCCATCGTCAATATCCACCACGACGGCTATAGCGACCGCTCAAGCACGGATTATAACGATGCCATGTGGCTGAACATCCGCGAGGCTGCGCGCAACGAGGCGGTCAAGGCTGAGATTACCGCCAAGTTCAAGGCCGTGTGGACGCAGATTGCCGAGCGTTTCAAAGACAAGGGCGAGTTCTTGATTTTCGAGTCGATGAACGAGGTTCACGATGGTGATTGGGGCATGGGACAGAATCGTTTGGACGGTGGAGCCCAATATGCCGTAATGAACGAGTGGAACCAGGTGTTTGTGGACGCTGTCCGTGCGGTGGGCGGTGAGAATACCAACCGTTTCCTTGGTATTCCGGGCTATAGCACAGATGCGGACCTGACGATTGATTACCTGGTGTTGCCTACCGACCCGACACCCAACCGCCTGATGGTGGCTGTGCACTTCTATGAGCCGACTGCCTTTACGCTGACGGCGGAATATGACGAATGGGGCCATACGGCTGCCGATGGCCAGTATGTCATTGATGGCAACGAGGAGAACATACAGGATCTGATGGACAAACTGAAGACCAACTTCGTGGACAAGGACATTCCGGTTTATCTCGGCGAGATGGGTTGTGTGCGTCATGACTCTGAGCGCAGCGAGCAATTCCGCAGATATTACTTGGAGTATGTCTGCAAGGCTGCCCGTGAGGCTGGTGTTGTTCCTTTCTGCTGGGATAATGGCTATGCAGGTGCCGGTGCGGAACAGTCCGGCATGTTTGACCGTGCCACAGGCGAGTTCCTCAACGATGCCGAGACGATGGTGGATGCCATGGTGAAGGCTGTCTTTACTACCGATGGCAACTATACGTTGGAGAGCGTGTACAACAGTGCTCCCACGGACGCCCCGGTTGAGGAAGCACCGGCAGAATAATACGTTGACAACAAACTGATGAGCTATAAAAAACGGGAGGAAGGCTGTTGAAAAAGCGGCTTTCCTCTTGTTTTTTTGTCGGTTTTTTCGTTTTTTTGTGGCGGAAAAACAATGAAAAGCCTTTGATGCCCGAGCAAATGAAAAAAATGAGCCTGTGTGTGGTGTGGATGCTTGTCGTGCTGTGTACGGCGAGTGCCCAAAGCTATATGTTCAAGCATCTGGAGGTGAAAGACGGCTTGTCCAACAACCAGGTGAATGCCATATATAAGGATTCGGACGGCTATATGTGGTTTGCCACGGCCTCCGGGCTGAACCGCTATGACGGTTACGACATCCGGGTCTACCGCAGCGAACCGGGCGATTCCACTTCCTTGCCGGACAACTTCATATCTTCCATCCAGGAGGACGTGGACGGCTTTCTGTGGATACAGACGGGCAAGGGATATGCCCGCTATAATCCGGCCACGGAGAATTTCAGCCATGTGGACGCCGCGTGGATGCGCCGGGCGGGCATCGGGGGCGCGCCTTCTGTTGTGTATATTGATTCCGATAAGACGTTTTGGGTTTACCTCTCCGCTTCCGGACAGTTGTTCCGTTATGTGCCGGGAGAGGAAAAGGCCGTGCCGGTACCGGGGACCTTCCATCTGCGGGAAGGGGATTCGGCGGCTTCTTTTTCCGAATATGGCGAATGCCTGTTGCTGGTGGATGCCGCCGGCGTGCTGCATGGCCTGGACAGGCAGACCTTGCAGACGAAGTGGAGGGAAGACGGCTTCAAGAAGCTGATGGGCGACGGGCGGATACCGGCCATCTCCATCTATGCCGGGCGTTCCGGGCGGGTATGGGTCTACTGCGAAGGCGGGATGGGATGTTACGACCTGGCGCATGGGCAGTGGGAGCAACTCCGCCGGGCGGATGAGCCGTTCGACGCCATACGGGCGGTGCTGGAAGACAAGGACGGGCGCGTCTGGCTGGGGAAAGACCAAAAGGGCATTGAGATCGTCGGTGGCGACGGGCGTTCTGTCTCTTTGGTCAACAGTCCCGAAGATGTGCGCACGCTGTCCAACAACACCATTGACACGTTCTACGAAGACGAGGACGGCACCGTCTGGGTGGGCACGTATAAGAAAGGCATTTCCTATTATAATGAAAGCGCTTTCAAATTCAGCCTGGCCGAGGTGGGCGATGTCCATTGCATCGAAGACGGAGGCAATGGCACGGTCTGGTTGGGCACCAACGGCGAGGGGCTGATACGGCGCGACGTGCGTATCGGCAGCCAGACCCGCTACAGGCATATCCCGGGCGACAGGCGGTCTGTGTCGAGCGACATTATCGTGTCCCTGCTGCGCGACAGCGGGGGACGCCTTTGGGCGGGCACTTACTACGGCGGCTTGAACTGTTATGACGGACACCGCTTCACGCATTACCGGCGGAAGGCAGGCGTGGCCAATTCCCTGGCCAGCGACAACGTGTGGGCGTTGGCAGAAGACAAAGACGGGAACATCTGGATAGGTATGCTTGGAGGCGGGCTGCAATGCCTGGAGCCTCGATCCGGGCGGTTCACGTCTTATCACGCCGGCAACTCGGGGCTGACCTCCGATTGGGTGTCTAGCCTTTGTGTGGGGCGGAAGGGACAGTTGTTTGTGGGCACCACGGAAGGGGTCTTCGTCTTGGACTTGGCCACGCGGGAGGCAGGCCGCTTGCAAGGTGCGCGGTCCGGCAGGGCGCTTTTCGCGTCCGGCGTGGTCAACCAAGTGTATGAGGACAGCCGCGCCCGGCTGTGGGTGGCCACGATGGCGGGACTGAAAGTCTATGACCCGGTTCGGGATTCCTTGTACCAGGTCCCTGTGGATGCGGATTTTCCCCGCCAGCCTGTGCTGGGGCTTGCCGAAGACGGGCAAGGCTACCTGTGGGCCAGCGTGGGGGGGCGGCTTGTCCGCATTTGGCCGGAAGCCGACGTGGAGACGGGGCGCCTGCGCTTCGATTGCCGCACGTATTCGGACCGGGACGGGCTGCAGGCCTGCGACTTCAACCAGCGTTCGCTGAAGCGGCTGGAGACGGGCGAGATCGTGGCGGGCGGCTTGTATGGCATTAACACGGTCCGGCCGGGCAATATCAGGTACAACGGCGCCATGCCCCGGGTGATGTTCACCGGCTTGCAGTTGTTCAATGAAGAAGTCAAGGTGGGCGTCCCGGTGAATGGGCGGGTCATCCTGGCGGAGGCGCTGGACAAGTCGCGGGAAGTCGTGCTGGACTATGAGGAGAATGTCTTCACGGTCTTTTTGGCGACGGACAATTATGTCTTGCCGGAGAAGACACGTTATTATTATAAGCTGGAGGGTTTCAACGAGGACTGGTTGTCCGACCGGGAAAACCTGCACCGCGTCACCTACACCAACCTGGCGCCGGGCACCTACCGCTTGCGGGTGAAGGCGGTCAACAACGACGGCTTCACCAGCGAGGACGAGGCGTCATTGAAGATCGTCATCCGTCCGCCATTCTGGTTGACGCCTTGGGCTTATGTGTTGTATGCCTTGTTGCTGGCAGGGAGCTTGTTGTTGGCCTATGTTCAGGTGAAGCGTCGTGAGCGCAATAAGTACCGGATGCGCCAGATTGAGGAGGACGTGCGGCGCAAGGATGAACTCAACCAGATGAAATTCCGTTTCTTCACGAACGTCAGCCACGAGCTGCGCACGCCGCTCACGCTCATCCTGTCCCCTCTGGAAAGCCTGGTGAAAGAGGTAAAGGATGAAAAGCTGGCGGAGAAGCTGAAGATGATGCACCGCAACGCCCTGCGCCTGCTGAACCTGGTGAACCAGTTGCTGGACTTCCGCAAGAACGAGATGGCGGGCCTGCGCCTGTCGCTCTCCGAGGGCGACCTCGTCTCGTTCGTGCGCAACATTTGCGATTCTTTCCTGATGTTGTCCGAGAAGAAAGATGTCCGCTTGGCCTTCTCCCCGGCCGTGGAGAGCCTGAATATGGCTTTCGATGCCGACAAGGTGGGCAAGGTCGTGATGAACCTGTTGTCCAATGCTTTCAAGTTCACGCCGGAGGGAGGTCGTGTGACGGTTTCGGTGGAGAAGCCGGAAGACCGGCCCGGCTGGGTGGAAATCAGGGTGGCGGATACGGGCATAGGCATCAGCGATGCCGACAAAGCTCACGTCTTCGAGCGTTTCTATCAAGCGGAGCATACCGGAGAAATACCTCCGTCAACGGGCAGCGGCATCGGCCTTAGCCTGGTGCGCGATTTCGTATCTTTGCACGGAGGGACGGTGGGCGTGGCTGACAATCCCGGCGGGGGAAGCATCTTTACCGTCGCCATCCCCGTGAAGCACGTGGAAGCCGTGGCTCTTCCGCCTGAACCGGCAACAGGCAAAGAGTCGGAAACTGAATCGTCCGTCCACCAGGAGGGGAAGAAACCGCTGGTGCTGGTGGTGGATGACAGCCGCGACTTTGTGGATTTCATGAAAGACACCCTGGACCTCTACTTCACCGTGCGCACCGCTGCTAACGGGCAGGAAGCCTTGGAACTGTTGGCCCGGTGCAAACCCGACTTGATCCTGTGTGACCTGATGATGCCGGTCATGGACGGCAAGGAACTTTGTCGGCGGTTAAAGTCTGACAAACGGACGGCAAACATCCCCTTTGTCTTGCTCACGGCCCGCCAGTCGGTGGAGATGAATGTGGAGGGACTGTCCGTCGGTGCGGATGATTATGTGACCAAGCCGTTCAATGTGGAAGTCCTGGTGTTGCGCATGCGCAAGTTGATCGACCTGAGCCGGAAGGGCAAGCCCCGTGCACACATCGACCCGGAGCCCAGCGAGATAACCGTCACGTCGGTGGACGAGAAGCTGGTGGCCGACGCCATCGCATACGTGGAGAAGAACATGGCCCGCAGCGATCTCTCGGTGGAGGAACTGAGCCGCGAGCTGGGTATGAGCCGGGCGCATCTGTACAAGAAGATTTCGCAGATAACGGGGAAGACACCGATAGAATTCATCCGCATCATCCGCCTGAAGAGGGCGGCGCAATTGTTGCGCGAGAGCCAGCAGAATGTCTCGGAAATAGCCTACCAGGTGGGCTTCAATAATCCCAAGTATTTCAGCCGCTATTTCAAGGAAGAATTCGGCGTTTTGCCGTCCGTCTACCAGGAAAAAGAGGGAAAATGACAAATGATACCCTTAAAAAAGACATACGGTCTACCTCTGGCATCAAAACATACCTGTCCTTTAGACAGGGAGGAACCCGGATTCCAGGGGAAATGCCTACCTTTACATCCGGATGAAAGTCCCTTTGCTAAAGGATATAAATACCAATTTAATAATTAGCAATATGAATTTGAAAAGCACTTCAGTTTGTTTGTTTACCGGCTTGTTGTTGGCCGCCTGCTCGGGTGCCGGCTATCAGCAGACCGAAAACGGAGTGGTTGTGACTGTCAACCAGGATCAACCGACGGACGCACGTAAGGTACGTGTGGAAGTAATGGGCGAGAAGCTGTTTCATGTATCAGCCACGCCCGAGAAACAGTTCTCGGAGGCACAGAGCCTCATCATTGTGCCCCAAACTCAGAAGCCCGATTTCACAGTGGCAGAGGAAGGGGATGACATTGTGGTAAAGACTGCACAAGTCAGCGCCCTCGTGTCCAAGGCGACAGGACAGGTCCGCTTTTTGGATGCACAAGGCAATCAGGTCTTGGCCGAAGACAGCCGCAGCTTCCAGCCCATTGAGGTGGAAGGGACAAAGGCTTACACCGTGCAACAAGTGTTCCAATCCGCCGGCAATGACGAAGGTTGGTACGGACTGGGCCAGCACCAGGCCGATGAGTTCAACTACAAGGGCAAGAACGAGGAACTTTTCCAATATAATACAAAGGTGTCCGTCCCCTTCATCGTGTCCACCAAGAACTACGGTGTGCTGTGGGACAGCTACTCCCTCTGCCGCTTCGGCGACCCGCGCGATTATTCGCAGCTGGGCGACGTCTTCAAGCTGTATGACAAGGAGGGCAAGGAAGGTGCCCTGACCGGTACCTACGTGCCCGGCGACAAGGCTGCCCGGACGTTGGTGCGCCGCGAAGATTCCATTTACTTCGAACATTTGGTGCGCGCCGACTTGGCCAAGCGGAAGGAACGTGTGGTGAATCTGCCCGAAGGCTTCCCCTTCATGGGCTCGCACGTGACGTATGAGGGCGAAATCGAGCCGTCCGAGAGCGGCCTCTTCCGCTTCATCCTCTACTATGCAGGCTATACGAAAGTTTACATCGACAACAAACTGGTGGTGCCCGAACGCTGGCGCACGGCCTGGAACCCCAACAGCTACAAGTTTGCCGTCAACCTGGAGGCCGGCAAGCGCGTGCCCGTCAAGATTGAGTGGAAGCCCGACGGCGGCGTTTCCTATTGCGGCCTGCGCGTGCTGACGCCCGTGCCCGACGAACAGCAACAGAAGATGTCCTGGTGGGGCGAGATGCAGAACGAGATAGACTATTACTTCGTGTATGGCGAAGACATGGACGACGTGGTCAGCGGTTACCGTGCCCTGACCGGCAAGGCCCAAGTGATGCCGAAGTGGGCGATGGGCTACTGGCAGAGCCGCGAGAAGTATAACACGCAGGAGGAAGTGCTCTCCACACTGAAGGAGTTCCGCCAGCGCCAGATTCCTATTGACAACATCGTCATCGACTGGCTGCACTGGCCGCAGGATTCCTGGGGTTGCCACGAGTTCGACCCCGAACGCTTCCCCAATCCCAAGCAGATGGTGGACGACATCCACGGCATGAACGGCCGTCTGATGGTATCCGTATGGCCCAAGTTCTACACCAGCACTGAGCACTTCAAGGAATTTGCCGACAAGGGCTGGATGTACATGCAGTCCGTGGAGGACAGCCTGCACGACTGGGTAGGTCCCGGCTATACCTACGGCTTCTATGATGCTTACCAGCCTGAAGCCCGCAAGCTCTTCTGGAAGCAGATGCAGGACCACTACTATCCCCTTGGCGTGGATGCCTGGTGGATGG
This sequence comes from uncultured Bacteroides sp., assembly GCA_949292025.1. Classification (GTDB taxonomy): domain Bacteria; phylum Bacteroidota; class Bacteroidia; order Bacteroidales; family Bacteroidaceae; genus Bacteroides. Next base: position 26,782 of record CASEYC010000097.1, read on the forward strand.
ATGCCAGCGAACCGAACGTGCGCGACTGCACCGACATGCAATACCGCAAGGACCTCTGCGGGCCTACCGCCCTGGGGCCGTCTGCCCAATACTTCAACGCTTACGCCCTGATGAACGCCGAGGCCATCTATGACGGCCAGCGCGGTGTGGAGCCCGACAAGCGCGTCTTCCTGCTGACCCGTTCCGGCTTCGCAGGCCTGCAACGCTATTCCACGGCTACATGGAGCGGCGACATCGCCACCCGTTGGGAAGACATGAAAGCCCAGATTTCCGCCGGCCTGAATTTTGCTGTCAGCGGCATTCCTTACTGGACGATGGACATCGGCGGCTTCTGTGTGGAGAACCGCTACGTGGCCGGACAGCAAGAGTTCAACAAGACGGGCCGCGAGAACGCCGACTACAAGGAATGGCGTGAGCTGAACACCCGTTGGTACCAGTTCGGCGCGTTCTGTCCGCTGTTCCGTGCGCACGGCCAGTATCCTTACCGCGAAGTGTGGCACATTGCCCCGAAGGGACACCCCTGCTACAACTCCATCGTCTACTACACGAAGCTGCGCTACAACATGATGCCTTACATCTATTCGATGGCCGGCATGACGCACTTCCAGGATTATACCATCATGCGCCCGCTGGTGATGGACTTCACCGCCGACCAGCAGACCTACAACATCGGCGACCAGTTCATGTTCGGCCCCGCCCTGATGGTGGCTCCTGTCTACGAGTACGGTGCCCGCAAGCGCGAACTGTACTTCCCCGCCGGATGCGGTTGGTATGACTTCTATACCGGCAAGCACATCGACGGTGGCCAGCAGCTGACCGTGGATGCTCCCTACGAGCGCATCCCGCTCTATGTACGCGAGGGCGCCATCATCCCCTTCGGCCCGGACATGCAGTACAGCGACGAGAAGCCGGCCGAGGTCATCAACCTCTACGTCTACACCGGACAAGACGGCACGTTCACCCTCTACGAGGACGAAGGCACCAACTACAACTACGAGAAGGGCCAGTATGCCATGATACCTTTCACCTACAACGAGGCTGAAGGCACACTGACCATCGGCGACCGCGAGGGCGAGTTCCCCGGAATGCTGAAGGAACGTACCTTCAACGTGGTGAAGGTCGGCAAGGACAAGGCACAGCCTTTCAACCTGAACGCAAAGGGACAAGTCGTCAAGTATGACGGCAAGGCCCAGACTGTGAAACTCTGATGAAAACAGCTTGAGTTTAGGCGCGGATTGCGCGGATTCCACGGATAGATGAACTAACCTGCGTAAATCCGCGAAATCCGCGCCTTTTTTAATTAAGAACATTCTCCAATTATGAAATCTCTCCTCACTTTATCTCTCTCCTGCCTGCTGTTGGCCGGAATGGCGGCTTGCACCCCGTCTCCCGACAAGGCGGCCCACACACGCAGCCAGGACTTCACCGCCGACTGGACATTCCGCCTGGCGGACGACACCGCTGCCGCGCAGCCCGCTTACGATGATTCCGGCTGGCGACGCTTGAACCTTCCTCATGACTGGGCCATCGAAGGCGACTTCAGCCAGGACAATCCCTCCGGCACGGGAGGCGGCGCCCTGCCCGGCGGCATCGGCTGGTATCGCAAGACTTTCACCGTGGACAAGGCCGACGAGGGCAAACGATTCTACATCGACTTCGACGGCGTCTACATGAACTCCACCGTCTACATCAACGGCCACAAGCTGGGCACGCGCCCCTACGGCTACATCTCCTTCCGCTACGACCTGACGCCCTACCTCAACTGGGGCGGCGAGAACGTGGTGGCCGTCCGCGTGGACAATGCCGAACAGCCCAATTCCCGCTGGTATTCCGGCTGTGGCATCTACCGCAACGTCTGGCTCACCAAACTTAATCCCGTACATGTGGCCCAATGGGGTACCTACGTCACAGCAGACAATGTGTCCGAAGAAGGTGCCCGCCTGACGGTGCGCACCACCGTGGAGAACACGCAGGACGCGCCCGCCACGTTGGAACTCCGCACCGAACTGCTGGATGCCCAGGGCAAGACGGTGGTTGCTGCCGACCCTGTTCCCGTGACTGCCGCTGCCGACACCCTGACCGAGACCGCCCAGCAGATGGATGTCCCCTCGCCCGAACTGTGGAGCGTGGAGCACCCTTATCTCTATGACGTCCGGACCACCCTGTTGGCCGATGGTCAAGTGGTGGATACCTACGTCACTCCTTTCGGCTTCCGCTACTTCAGTTTCGATGCGCAGAAAGGCTTCAGCCTGAACGGGCAGCCGATGAAAATCAACGGCGTCTGCATGCATCACGACCTGGGTTGCCTGGGTGCCGCCGTCAATGTCCGTGCTTTGGAGCGTCAGCTGGAAATTCTGAAGGAGATGGGTTGCAACGGCATCCGTTGCTCGCACAATCCGCCCGCACCGGAATTGCTGGACCTCTGCGACCGCATGGGTTTCATCGTGATGGACGAGACCTTCGACATGTGGCGCAAGAAGAAGACCGCGCACGATTATTCCCGCTACTTCAACGAGTGGCACGAGCGCGACCTGACCGATCTCGTGATGCGCGACCGCAACCATCCCTCCATCTTTATGTGGAGCATCGGCAACGAGGTGCTGGAACAGTGGAGCGACGCCAAAGCCGACACCCTCAGCCTGGCCGAAGCCAACCTCATCCTGAACTTCGGCCACAGCGCCGACATGCTGGCCAAGGAAGGCGGGGAAATGTCCGTCAACTCCCTGCTGACCCAGAAACTGGCCGACATGACCCGTGCCCTCGACCCCACGCGCCCCGTCACCGCCGGGTGCAACGAGCCGAATCCCGGCAACCACCTGTTCCGTTCGGGAGCCTTGGACCTCATCGGCTTCAACTACCACGACGACTGGTTTGCCGGTGTGCCGAAGAACTTCCCTGGCAAGCCTTTCATCATCACGGAGAGCATTTCCGCCCTGATGACGCGCGGATATTACCGGATGCCCAGCGATTCGATGTATGTCTGGCCTTCGCGCTGGGACGTGCCTTTCTATGATGAATCCTTCTCGTGCTCGTCCTATGACAACTGCCATGTGCCTTGGGGCAATACCCATGAAGGCACGTTGCGCCACGTGAAGAACAACGACTTCATTTCCGGACAGTACATTTGGACCGGCTTCGACTACATCGGCGAACCTACACCTTACGGTTGGCCCGCCCGCAGCTCCTACTTCGGTGTCATTGACTTGGCCGGATTCCCCAAAGACGTATATTACCTGTACCAGAGCGAGTGGCGTCCCGACAAGACCGTGTTGCACCTCTTCCCCCACTGGAACTGGAAGGACGGGCAGGAGATAGACCTTTGGGCCTACTACAACAACGCCGACGAGGTAGAGCTCTTCATCAATGGGCAGTCCCAGGGTGTGCGCAGCAAGGGGGAGGACGACTTCCACGTCTGCTGGCGCGTCATCTTCCAGCCCGGCACGGTGAAGGCTGTGTCGCGCCGGGATGGCCAAGTGGTGGCCGAGCAGGAAATCCATACTGCCGGCGAACCCGCCCAAATCCGCCTGACGCCGGACCGCACGTCCATCCAGGCCGATGGCCGCGACCTGAGCTTCGTCACCGTTGAAATCCTCGACAAGGACGGCAATCTCTGTCCGTGGGCCGAGAACGACGTGACCTTTGACGTGCAGGGCGCAGGCTTCATTGCCGGCGTGGACAACGGCAGTCCCGTCTCGATGGAACGCTTCAAGGCCAATCACCGCAAAGCCTTCTACGGCAAGTGCCTCGTGGTGATACAGAACAACGGCGAGGACGGCGCCATCAGCCTGAAGGCCACCGCCGACGGGTTGCAAGAAGCCGCCGCCACATTGAACGCTGATTGAACGCCTGTATCCGGCGTTTGGGACAGGTATACCTGCGTCCGCACTTACCCGTACCTGCGCCCGTGCTTACCCGTACCTGCGCCCGCGCTTACCCGTACCTGCGCCTGAACGCTGGATATGAGCTGATTAGAAGAACATATTAATCGTAACATAAAATCAATATGAGAAACAAACTCTTTACCACCGTTGCCTGCGCCGCGTTGTTGGCCACAGGCAGCCTGTCGGCTCAGACGCCGATTTATTTGGATGATACGAAACCCATCGAAGAGCGTGTGCAGGATGCCCTGGGCCGCATGACGTTGGAGGAGAAAGTGGCCCTTTGCCATGCTTACGGCAAGTTTGCCAGTGCCGGCGTGCCCCGCCTCGGCATTCCCGAGCTGTGGTGGAGCGACGGCCCCCACGGCGTGCGTGCCGAAATCAATTGGAACGACTGGGGGTATTCTTACCAGACCAACGATAGTATCACGGCTTTCCCCGCCCTGACCTGCCTGGCCGCCACGTGGAATCCCGAAATGTCCGCCAAGTATGGCAAGGCCATCGGCGAGGAAGCCGTCTACCGCGAGAAGGACGTGCTGCTCGGTCCCGGTGTCAACATCTACCGTACCCCGCTGAACGGCCGCAACTTTGAGTACATGGGCGAAGACCCCTACCTGGCCAGCGTGATGTGCGTGCCCTACATCCAGGAAGTGCAGAAGAACGGCGTGGCCGTCAGCGTGAAGCACTATGCCCTGAACAACCAGGAGTTGTGGCGCGGACATATCGATGTGCAGGCCAGCGACCGTGCCCTCTACGAACTTTACCTGCCCGCCTTCAAGGCCGCTGTGCAGCAGGGTGGCGCTTGGACCATCATGGGTGCTTACAACCAGTTCCGCGGACAGCACTGCTGCCACCACGAACTGCTGTTGAAGAAAATCCTGAAGGGCGACTGGGGCTTTGATGGCGTGGTTGTCACCGACTGGGGTGGCGCGCACGACACCTACGAGGCCGCCGTCAACGGGCTGGATGTGGAGATGGGTTCGTACACCAACGGCCTGACCTCGGAAAGCGCCTTCGGCTACAATGATTACTACCTGGCCGACCCCTACCTGAAGATGCTGAAGGAAGGCAAGGTGCCCCTGTCCACCGTCGATGACAAGGCCACGCGCATCCTGCGCCTCATCTTCCGCACGGCCATGAACCGCCACAAGCCTTACGGCTCCATCTGCACCGACGAGCACTATGCCGCTGCCCGCGAGATTGGCAACGAAGGCATTGTCCTGCTGAAGAATGCCCCGGTGGCGAAGAAAGGCAATCCCCTGTTGCCCATCGACGCTTCCCGGTATGAAAGCATCCTCGTGGTGGGCGACAACGCCGTGCGTCTGCTGAACGAAGGCGGCGGCTCTTCCGAACTGAAGGTGAAGGACATGGTGTCCCCGCTGGATGGCCTGCGCGAGCTTTACGGCGACAAGGTGCGCTATGCCCACGGTTATACGGCCGGACGCCCCATGTATGGACGTGTTGATGAGATTCCGCAGGCTGTGGTCGATTCCCTCCGTGCCGAGGCCGTGGCCATGGCCCGCGAGTCCGACCTGGTCATCGTGGTAGGCGGCTTGAACAAGAACCACCAGCAAGACTGCGAGGGTGGCGACCGCTTGGAGTATGGCCTGCCTTTCGGCCAAGACGAGCTGATAGAAGAGATACAGGCTGTCAATCCCAACGTGGTGTTGGTGCTCCTCACCGGCAATGCCGTGGAGATGCCTTGGCTTGACAGGGTGCCTGCCATCGTGCAGGGTTGGTATCTTGGTTCCATGGGTGGCAAGTCCCTAGCCGACGTGATGAGCGGTGCGGTTTGCCCCAGTGGCAAGTTGCCCTTCTCCTTCCCCGCCAAGCTGACGGACTGTGCCGCACACGCCTTTGACCGCATGGCCTATCCCGGTGACAGCATCAAGGAGGAATACAAGGAAGACATCCTCGTGGGCTATCGTTGGCACGACACGAAGAAGATTCCCGCCCTCTTCCCCTTCGGTCACGGCTTGAGCTACACCACCTTCGAGTATGGCAAGCCCGTCCTCTCTGCTAAGAAGATGGAGCCTGACGGCAAGCTGACCCTTACCGTTTCCGTGAAGAACACGGGCAGCGTGGCCGGCAAGGAAATCGTGCAGCTCTACGTAGGCGACGAGAAGTGCAGCGTGCTCCGTCCGCAGAAGGAGTTGAAGCACTTCGACAAGATCCTGCTCCAGCCGGGCGAGGAGAAGACCGTTTCCTTCACCATCACGCCCGAAGACCTCCAGTTCTATGACGACAAGGCCGGGCAGTGGACCGCCGAGCCGGGCAAGTTCAAACTCTATGTCGGCTCGTCGTCCACGGACATCCGCGGCACGGCGGCGTTCGAGCTGATGTAATACATCTGTTTTATTTCAATACTCTCTCTTGTTGGGGGCGACCGCAAGGGTCGCCCCTACCTGTTTTCCCTTTAATTTTGTACACCTGTTTATGAAATTCCTTGTAACCTTTCTTTGTGCGTTGTTCCCGTTTTCCTTGATGGCGGCTTCCGCTCCGGCGGACACCTGCAACCACCGCCTATGGTACACCGCCCCCGCTTCCATTTGGGAGGAAACCCTTCCCTTGGGCAACGGTCGCCTGGGCATGATGCCCGACGGTGGCATCGACCGTGAGCATATCGTCCTGAATGAAATCTCCCTGTGGAGCGGCTCGGAGTCCGACTACCGTAACCCCGAGGCTTCCAAGAGCCTGCCCGCCATCCGTCAACTGCTTTTCGAGGGCAAGAATCTCGAAGCGCAGGAGCTGATGTACGACAGTTTTGTCCCCAAGAAGCAGGAGACTGACGGCCGCTACGGGGCTTACCAAGTCCTGGGCGACCTGGATATCGATTTCTCTTATCCTGAAGAATTGGGAATGAAGAATTACATCCGTTCTCTCTCTTTGCGCGACGGTGTGGCCCATACTTCCTTCTCTTTGGGCGGCGTGGACTACGGACGGACGTACTTCGTCTCGCGCCACCGCGACGTGATGCTCATCCGCCTGACGGCCAGCCGTCCGGGCACCTTGTCCTTCTCGGCCCGATTGAGCCGTGCTGCGCAGGCCACGGTTTCGGCTGATGGCGATGTGTTGCTGATGGACGGTCAGCTCTCCAGCGGCAATCCCGACAAGGAGGGCATGAAGTTCCGTGTGGCCATGCGCCTGGTCTCCGGGGGCGGGACAGCCAGCGTTTCCCCGGATGGGGGCATCACCTTGAGGGACGGGCAGGAGGCGTGGCTGGTGCTCTCCGCGGCCACTTCCTTTGCGGCGGCTGGCACGGATTTTCCCGGCGGACGCTATGCGGAAGTGTGTGACAGCTTGCTGAATGGAGTTGGGGGAATGTCGGGGTTGGAAGCCTCTCACGTCGCTGCCCACCGCGCCCTCTACGACCGTGTATCCCTCACCCTTCCCGCCTCGCCGGACGACGCTCTGCCCACCAACGAACGCCTCTTGCGCTTTGCGGACCATCCCGTTCCCGGCCTGGCTGCCCTGTACTACAACTATGGCCGCTACCTCCTCATTAGCAGTACGCGCCCCGGCTCGCTACCTCCCAACCTGCAGGGCCTGTGGGCCAACGGCGTGCTTACCCCGTGGAACGGCGACTACCACACCAACATCAACGTCCAGATGAACCACTGGCCGCTGGAGCAGGCGGGTCTGTCCGAGCTCTACGGGCCGCTCACCACGCTGGTGGAACGCCTGGTTCCTTCGGGCGAGGAGACCGCCCGTGCCTTCTATGGCACCGAAGCCGAGGGCTGGGTGCTGCACATGATGACCAACGTCTGGAACTATACCGCTCCCGGCGAACATCCCTCCTGGGGTGCCACCAATACAGGCGGGGCATGGCTCTGCGCCCACCTGTGGGAGCACTGGCAGTATTCGCAGGACCGGGCCTATCTGGAGCGCATCTATCCCGTCCTGAAGGGGGCGGCCCTGTTCTTCGCTTCCACCACGGTGCGCGAGCCACGGCACGGCTGGCTGGTCACGGCGCCCACCTCGTCGCCGGAGAATGCGTTCTACCTGCCGGGCGACACCCTGCATCCTGTCAGCATCTGCATGGGCCCCACGATGGACGTGCAACTGCTGACCGAACTGTACACCCATGTCATTTCTGCTGCCCGCATCTTGGGTCGCGATGGGGATTTGGTTGCCCGCTTGGAGGCGGATTTGAAGCAGTTCCCGCCGATGCAGGTCAGCAAGGAAGGCTATTTGCAGGAGTGGCTGGAAGATTACCGCGAGGCCGATGTGCATCATCGCCACGTCTCCCACCTCTACGGCCTGCATCCCGCCAACCTTATCTCGCCCCTCCGCACGCCCGATTTGGCCGAAGCCTGCCGCGTCACGCTGAACCGCCGTGGCGATGAGGCTACCGGCTGGAGCCGCGCGTGGAAGATGAATTTCTGGGCGCGCCTGGGCGATGGCAACCGGGCATGGAAACTGTTCCGCAGCCTTCTGCAGCCCGCCGTAGATGCCCGGACCGGGGCGCACGGCAGCGGCACCTTCCCCAACCTGTTTTGCTCGCATCCGCCTTTCCAGATAGACGGCAACTTCGGTGGCACGGCGGGCATCGGCGAGATGCTGTTGCAGAGCCATGAGGGCTTCATCCACCTCTTGCCTGCCTTGCCAGACTGTTGGAGAGAGGGCAGTTTCCGCAATATGCGGGTGCGTGGCGGCGCGTCGGTCGATTTGGACTGGCAGGACGGACACGCCGTGCATGCCACGGTGCATGCCGCTTGCTCGGGTATCTTCCGGGTAAGGATGCCCGCCGGGGCCACGGGGGCTGTGGTGATTGTCGGGGGGGAGGCTGTAACGCTGTCGGATGAGGTGATGGATCTGGAGTTGTCCGAAGGCGAGGCGGCGGAAATCCGTTTCCTGTTTTCTTCGCGGTAGTTTTTGAAAATCCGTTTCTTTTTTCATACCTTTGCGGACGTAGCATCCAGGGGAATCTATGAGTCAGGCCAATCCCTGCACGCATGGATTCCCTTATTTATTATACATTTATATCCATAAAAGTTATGAAGAAGAAAGTGATTTGGGGCACGCTGATAGTCGTGCTGGTATTGGTGGCGGTCATCAAGGGCAGAAGCTTGTCGGCCTATGTGGCGGGGGCATGGTTGGAATCGGCAAAAGAGCGCGCGGCAGAGGCCGATGTGCTTAGCTTCCGGTATGCCGGGATTGACTCCCTGTATGAGCGGGAGCGGTATGCTTATTTCCTGTTTGCCGAAGACCATTCGGCTGGGCAAAGCGACGGTCTGTCCGCCCGCATGGATTCGCTGTTGGTCATCACCTGCGGCGCAGGGCCGGCTTGGCTGAAGGAAACGGAGGCGGACACCGTGCGTCTGCCCCTCTCGGCATTTGATTTCTGCTTGAAAGAGAATCAATCCATGCAGTTATACCGGGTGGCCGGCGTGTCGGCAGGCACGGACGGAAACTTGTACCGGTTGAGTAAGATGGTTGTGGAATGATGGCTTATGTTTAGACAACTCCTTTGTTTTGCCAGTGTGTGCGCTGCCCTTTGGCTGGCCTCTTGTTCAGTACCATCTTCTTCTGACAATTGGACGGTGGATTTGCTTCATGCGAATGTTGATACCATAGATTATTCGACATTTGTCGATTCTGTCAGCTATATACCCTTGGAGGTCTCCGACGAGTGTTTGGTCGGTAAAGTGACTGATGTCATCCTGGCTGATGGGCGTTTGTTCGTGTTCGATGACAAGCAGCAGGAAATATGGATGTTCAACAGTTCGGGCAAGTACTTGGGCAAACTGGGCCGCAGGGGGGAGGGTCCCGGCGAATACTTCCATATCGCGCAGGTGGAATATGACCGGCGGGAAAAATTGCTTGCCGTCCTGACGTTCAAGGAAGCTCCCTGTGTGCTGTATTATGCCTTGGACGGCACCTATGTCAAGTCTGTGGAGTTGGGTATCCAGGCCGATGATTTCAAGATTTGCCCGGACGGCGGTTTCATCCTGTCGTGCGCAGGCCAGGATACCCCGTCCGCCGGTGTGTATGTGGCCGATGCTGCCGGGGGAAACGTGCGTCCTTTGGTGAAGCGTGCGCCCAATCACTTGGTCTATACGACTTTCGAGTGGGAGTTGTGTTCCTATAACGATGTCATTTGTTTCCAAGCACCTGTCTTTGCCAATGAAGTGTACCATTGGCAAGGCGATTCTTTGCAGTTGGCATACCCTTTCCGCATGATTCCCGAGTTGGGCCAGGACTACGAAGCGACTGTATCCTTGCAGCACATGACGGATTACATCCGCACGAATTACGTGGAGGGAGAAAGATGGATTTACGCCACCTATTGGTCTGCGGATCCGGACAGGGATTTGCGTGTATGGCTGTATTCGAAGTCGGATGGTAAATCCTGGGTGGGCAAAGGGCTGCGTAACGACATGGATGCACGTGGCTCGGCAGCCTGGACCTCGTTCACGGACGGGAATGTGTTTGTCTTGAGCGAAGAGCCGGAAAATCCGGATGACAATCCGGTGATTCGGATTCTCCATTTGAAGTGAGAAACTATAAGGATCCCTCCTTTTCGCGTAAGCCTGGATGACAATCCCGTCCTGGTGGAAGTGTTTATGAAACCCGGTTGATATATCCTACGTGTTTTTTGTCCGGGAGGACGGGTTGTATATCAGTCGTGATTGCCAGATGCTTTATGGCAACCAGTCGGATGATTATATGACGTTTGAACGGATGGAGCTGGTCAGGAAGGTCGACTGATGGATTGGGTTCCGGGTATCTGGAACTGAGTGTTCCGGGCATCTGAAACATTAGGTTCCAGGTATCTGGAACCGAGTGTTCCAAGCCCTTGGAACGGAAGGCGCACGCCCGCGTGTCCGGCTACAGTTGTATAAACTCTTCCTGCGCATTTCATGGTCTGTGTTTTATTTGTACCTTTGTGCCGTGAACTTAAATTGGTATACCTATGAGAAATTTATGTGGCCTTCTGCTCCTTTTCTGTCTGTTTTCAGCTTGCTCAGGCGGGGGAAGCCATTCGCGGACGTTGCTTGCGCGTGCCGATTCGTTGTTGGATGTGCAGGCGGACAGCGCATTGCGCCTGTTGCGGCAGGTCTCGCCCCGTCGGTTGGCGGACAGGGACGAGCGGATGTATTATGCCCTGCTGTTGTTGCAAGCCAAGTACAAGAACTTCCTCCCGATGACAGGGAGCGATTCGTTGCTGCGCGAGGTGGCTTCCTACTATGCCCGTACGGGCGATGCCGCCATGCAGGCGCGTGCCTGCTACCTCTTGGGCGGGGTGTACGCCGAACGGCAGGAGGCAGACCGCGCCTTCAGGGCCTATCACGAAGCGGAACAGTTGGCCCGGCGGGCGGAGGACGGGCGGATTTTGTGCCTGGTGCTCAACCAGTTGGCGCACCTTTGCCTGAACCATGGCATGGCGGCGCGGGGCGACTCCTTGTATGTGGAGTCCGGACGGCTGGCGCGGCAGGTGGGGGACAGCGTGCGCTGGGCGGAAGCATTGTTGCGCCGGGGAGTGTATGCCTTGTCACTGGGGGATAGTGCCCACTCCCGGGCAGAACGGCTGATAGAAGAGGGGTACGGACTGGCGCGGCGGTTGCGGTCTGCACGGCTGTTGCAAATGGCGTATCTCACCCGAAGCGTGTTCTATGGTAATTCCGGGCGAGCTACGCAAGCGTTGGCCGAGGCTAAGGGGTATTTAGAGAATATGCGGGCAGATTCTGTCGGTTTGGCACGTGCTTATTGCTTGTTGGGAGGCACTTATTTTCAAATGCAGTGGTATGATTCAGCAGAGGTTTATTTGCGTCGGGGCTTGCTTGCTGGTGATTATGACACAAAGGAAATAGCCTGTGCCTTGTTGGCACGCATTGCCACTTCTCAAGGAGATCAGGAACAGGCTACAGAATGGGAAAAGCAAAGTTTGGAAAACAAAGTCAAACGGCAAGCTTTGGTGCAGGAGACTAATATGGCTGTGGTTGCCAAGGTGGTTGAACTGGAATCGGTTTTGAGGACCCGTGATGCCAAGATATATAGGTTGTCTTGGGGCACTGTGATCCTTGTCCTGTTGTTGGGCGGTTGCAGTGTGGTCCTGTGGCTTGTTTGGCGGAAGAAGCGGAATGTACAACTGCCTGTCAGGCCAATTCCTTCCGAAACGGAAAGGCTGGAAGTTGAGCCAAGTGGGTGGGATTATTTGGCGTTCGGGCAACGAATGAAAGAGACCGGTTCGTATCGGTTGTTGGTATCCATTTTGGATTATTATAAGAAGCATGCCGACTATGAGCGGCATTGGGACATGAACAAACAGTATGATTTTTTCAAGCAGGTGGATGTCTTGCTTCCCGGGCATCGGACAGCATTACAGATGCGTTTCCCCGGATTGGAGGAGGGGGAGGTTTTCTGTTGTTACCTGTATATGTTGGGACTTTCGGACGAACAAGTTGGCATATTGCTCGAAAGGAACAGAAGTACGACCTACCGAAGACGCAAGTCTATGATGCAGAATGAAATGGGGCTGGCTACCACAAAGTTGGAGCATTTGGTGCAGGCTTGCCAAATAGTTCCAGAGGTGCACTGAACGTGCGAATGCAACAAATGCAACACCGGAAAATGGCTCGCTTGGTGAAAATGCAACAAAGATGCAACAAATGCAAAGCCTGAAATTGCACTAACTTTGCGCCAAATTCAAGAAGGATGATTGTTTCACTTAAAAATACAATAAGATGAAAAATTTAGTAATTGCTTTTTTAGTATGCTTGAGTCTCCCGTTGGGCATTTGTCATGCGGAAGAGAAGGAGTCTGAAACGGAACAGGAGCCCATACACCTTGAAAGATTAATTTGGGGTGAGCCTCCTACACGTTCTTTGCAACCGGCAGTGCCGGAGGCTTATGTGTGCGGTAGCGAAGTGAACGTCACGTTTGACGAACCGGTGTCGTATGTCAACGTCAGCATCTGCAAGGCAATCAGTGACGAGCCGGTCTATGAGACGGCATATACCTATGCTGCCGATGTATGCATTGATTTGTCCGCTTGGGGCAAAGGCAATTATGTGATTTATCTGGAGACGGAAACCGCTGTCTATAAGGGCAGCTTTTCGTTGTGAGTGTGCTATGTAAAGTGTAAAAAGGAGGCACCCGGCACCGTTTATTTGTTGGCGCAAATGAAGGCCGGGTGCTCCGTAACCACCTAAAAAAGAAAGGAGGTGCGCCAAAGGTACGAATTAAGTTTGAAAGGGCAATGCGGTTGTCCTGTCCGTTGAAAGGATATATACGGAGAAAAAATCGAAATTTTAAAACTTAAAATGAAGAAAAAATGAAAAAGAAAGCAGTAAGAATAGCCCTGCTTGCCGTGGTTGCAGCGGTGGCAGGATATGGAGCTTATCAGGCTCAAATGGAAGATGAAATGGTGTCGGATTTGGCGTTGGCTAATGTGGAGGCGTTAGCTGCTGGAGAAGACGGTTGGAATTGTCGCATAGATTTAGATTACACACATTATTGCAATTATTATGATTATGGTTCTTTGTGTCCTTGCGGATTTTAATGGATAGATATAACGTGGATGGATGTGCCAAGATTGGGATTCAATATCATATAAGATTTTGGTACATTCATCTTTCATCTTAGTTGTAAATTCGTATGATTAGAGTCATTCTTTTAGTATTTTTGTTGTGTGCGTGTATTTCTTGCAATAAGCGTTCAGAAACAGGGCGTTTGGACACGCACGAATTGAGGGCCACTGGCGAAGTAAAGAAATTCGAGTTGGATACGGATGTCCGTTACAATTGCAATTATCTTTATCTGTTCCGGGACAAGGCCGGGCGTGAATACCTGTCTTTCCTGAACTATCGCACGAATCAAATATACTTTTACGACTGGAGCACGGCGCAGTGTGTGCGCAAGCTGGAACTGAATGCTGAGGGACCGGACGGGGTGGTCTTGTGTTCCGGCTATTATGTGAAGGACTTTGACAATATCTATGTGACGACTTATGCCTATAAGGGACTGATACGTGTGGACACGACCGCTCATATTGTGCAGAAGATTCCTTATGGTGTGACGCAGGACGGTTATGAGGTGGTGCCTGCTTATGCGCCTTCATCGGTGCACTACAATGCCCCTGTGATTGTGGGGGACAGCATTTATATTGTGCAACCCCCTTCCCGCTTTTGTCCTGTGGAGCAGACTCCCCTGTCGGTCGTGATAGACACGGCGCGGCATCAGTGCACGTCGTTCCCGCTCACGTACGAAGTATTGACAGACAAGGAGATGTCGACCAATTATTATTCTGTTTTCAGCCGCATATTCGACGGGGAGAATTTTATCTACTCTTTTGCGGTGAAGGAGGACATCCTTGTCGTCTCGCCGGACCACCGGCGTGTGGAGCCGATAAGGGTCAAGAGCCGTTACTTGGACGATGTGACGGACGTGCAGGAGAACTCGTCTGCCGGTCCCAAACTGAATCTGGAGTATCCCCGCTATGGCGATTTGATCTATGACCCCTACCGGGAGGTCTATTACCGTTTTGCCTATCCTCGGGTGGAGTTGGAGAATGATATGAACTGGTGGGGAAAAGCCTTGTTCGGACGTAAAAAATTCTCGGTAATTATCCTGGATAAGGACTTCCGGACTATCGGCGAGACCTTGTTTCCTGAATCCGTCTACAATTCCTACGTGTTTTTTGTCAGGGAGGACGGTTTGTATATCAGTCGTGATTACCAGATGCTTTATGGCAATCAGTCGGATGATTATATGACGTTTGAACGGATGGAATTGATTGGGAAAGACAACTGATATATTTAATTTTTGGAAAGCGTTTTTTTGTATGGTGAAAAAAGTGTGTATAGTTCTATCGTTATTCTTATTGTTATTGAGTTGTTCATACGTGGATGAACGTGGACAACAAATTGAAAAGATTGTGAGAGAATGGGAAGGCAAGACGATTATTTTCCCTTCCAACCTGAAATTCATATCCCAAGGGCAAGAAATTCCCTCCTTGCTGGATGGAAATTGGGACTATGCGATAGTTTCTTACACAGATTCTACTGGGTGTACTAGTTGCAAGTTACAATTAGATAGATGGAAAGATCTGATTGACAGAAGTGATTCTATTTTTGGTAGGAATATAATTTTCTTGTTTGTTATACATCCATTGGAGCGAGAAGATTTGTTGCGTATGCTGAGAGAGTATAAGTTTGATTACCCAATATGTATAGATGAAGATAATCTTTTTGATAGACAAAATGATTTACCCGATGATGATTTGTTTCGGACTTTCTTATTAAATAAAAAGAGGAAAGTTGTGGCAATAGGTAATCCTGTTTATAATCCTAAAATACGTGATTTATATGGGGATGTCATTCAAAATAGGAAACAGAGTAAAATACAATCAGGTAAAGAAGAATTATTTACTAAGGTTTCAATCTCATCTTTTAGTTTGTCGTTGGGTGGTTTCCCTTGGCAAGAGCCGCAATCCGCCACCCTCACCCTGACGAACACGGGCACCCGCCCCTTGGTCGTCCAGGACGTGGTCACCTCGTGCGGATGCCTGACGGTGGATTATCCCCGTGAGCCGGTGCGACCGGGCGGCGAGGCCGCGTTGCGCCTGACCTACAAGGCGGACAACCCGGGCTACTTCCGCAAGACGGTGACGGTGTATGCCAATGCGGAAGAGGCACCGCTCAGGGTGCAGGTGTCCGGGAATGCGGAATAACCCTTTATATGCTCTGAGGCCCTATGTTCCGTTTGCTGTTAAACCGTCTGTTGGACATCTGCTTCTGGCTCTGCGTGGCCTTGGCGGCCTACGTGGTGCTGCAGGTGTTCGTCATCACGTCGTTCCGCATTCCGTCAGACTCCATGCAGCCCGCCCTGTTGCCGGGTGACCGCATCTGGGTGGACAAGTTGTCCGGCGGCGCCCGCCTGTTCGACCTGTTGGGCGCGGCGGAGGGCGAGGACGTGCGCATCCGGCGCGTGCCGGGCTGGCGGAAGTTCCGGCGGGGCGACGTGCTGGTGTTCAACTTCCCCTACGGCGAGGGCCGGTGGGACAGCATCGCGCTGGACGTGATGAAGTACTACGTGAAGCGTTGCATCGCCGTGCCGGGCGACACGCTGGAGATTCGCGGCGGGTGGTACCGCATCCGCGGGGTGGACGCCCCCCTGGGCAACCCGGCGGCGCAGCGGGAGATAGCCCAACTGCCGGACAGCGGGGCGCCGGGCGTGGTGATGGAGACCTATCCTTGGAACAAGCGCCTGGGCTGGACAATCAAGGAGTTCGGCCCGCTGGTGGTGCCCCGCCGGGGGCAGACGGTGCGGATGGACAGCACGGCGTGCCGCCTCTACCGCAACTTGGTGAACTGGGAGCAGAAACGCCCCCTGCATATCGACCGGGACGGGCGCACGTGGTTGGGCGACAGCCTGATAACGCACTACACCTTCCGCGAGGACTACTACTTCGTGGGCGGCGACAAGGCCCTGAACTCGCAGGATTCCCGCTACTGGGGGCTGCTGCCCGGGCCGTACATCGTGGGCCGCGCCTGGCGCGTGTGGTGGTCGGAAGACGCGGACGGACGGGTGAGGTGGGACCGGGTTATGAATAAGATAATGTAGAAAACGATATAAGCATTTTGAGATTTGGTGAAGTTGATAATGATTAATTTAATATTTAAGTGAAGAAAATGAAAAGAAAATTTGTTTATGTAGTATTTATTGCTGCTGTAGCGGCAATGGCGGTTTTTAACGTCAATTTATTAGTAAAAAATAATGTGAGTGATTTGCCTTCTTCCTTATTGGAATTGGAAGCTTTGGCTGAAGAGGAAAAGCATGAGTGGAACGATTGGCCTTTATTTGGATCGCAAGGTTTTACTAAAGATGAGCGGGAAGAAAAAAGGCCCTGTCCCATAATAGAATCGGGAAGCGGAAATGTAAATGGTTCGTATGGTGGAGGTTCCGTAGGAGGCGGAGGCTCTCATTCACAAGTAAATCCCAACGAGAGATATGAAATAATATGTCCTTATGGTTATTCCAATTGCACATCCATAGGTTGTTAAAATGAAGGAACGCAAATCTCAAAATGCTTTTAGAAGATAATGGTTATGATTAGATTGTTAGTAGTATTTGCAGCCCTTGTGCTGTGCTTGTCTGGATGTGGCGGAGGCTCCCGGCAAGGATTCAACTTTACTGCCTCCGAGATAGCATCCCTTTGTTTGGATTCCACGGAACTTCTGCCGGCGGATGTGTCTTCCGCTGTGCGCGTGGATTTGAACCCGTTCCTGGGGGACAAGGAGTTTGAGTTTGGAAACTTGGTCCGTTCTTTGCGTTTCATCCCGCTGGAAACAACTGATGCCAGCCTGTTGGCCAACATCTACAAGGTGGTGCTGACGGACCGTCATGTCTACGTGCATGACGACTTCAAGGGTGGAGGCCTTGTGATCTTTACTTCCAAGGGCAAGTTTGTCCGTCGCATTTCCCATGGCGGCGGGCCGGGCGAGTTGTACCAGTTGTCGGACATGGCGTATGACCCGTCCACGGACCGCCTGTTGGTTTACCAGCACCCGTTCTTGCTTTTTTATACAGCAGATGGGGAATACCTGGAGCAGAAGAAGTTGCCGTTTGGCTTCTACAATTTCCAGCCTATCCCCGGCGGCTATGTGTTCAAGACGATAGACGGCGTGGGCAACCATCATTTGGGTGCAAAGCAGGACTATACGCTCCTGGTGACCGACACGACTTTCAGGCTGAGGCAGGCGGCACTTCCCGTCGCGCCGGACAAAACGCATTTTGGGGGATACCGTTATTTGTATGATGCCGAGGACGGTATCCGTGTGACCGGCAAATTCAACGATACCATCTATTGTTACGACCCCCTGCGCCATGACTTGGCGGCTGCGTGCGTGCTCGATTATTCCGACAAGAAACTGCCGGACTCCCAAGTGAAGGACCCGCGGGGCGAGTTCACGGACATTTTGATGGGCAATGACTATTATTATTTCCTGGGTGAATGTTTGGAGACTCCTTCCCACCAGGTCTTTTTCTTGCGCAACGACTGGCGGAGACACAGGTTGGTGGTGTATCGGGACAAGCAGACGGGTGGAATGACCGGTGGCGCGACCTATCATTTTGACTTCCATGTGCTCCCTCCTGTGGGGTTCCCCAGGGCGACATACGGTGACAACTTCGTTTCTTTGCATTATCCCAATCCTCAGGATTCGTGCCTGCAATCCAGTCCTTTGATTTCGCCGGAGGATAAGCGGATGATAGCCGGGTTGAAGGCGGATGATAATCCTGTTTTGGCGTTGTTCCAGCTGAAAAGTATAGACGGGCATGAATAAATTCCTGTGGATAGTGGCAGTAGTACTGCTGGTGATGAATGCCGTACTGGGTATCAATTACTGGCAGTATAAAAGGCAGGCTTCATTCCGATTGCAAGTGTTGCAGGGGGATATGAAGAGTTTGATACCCTTGCAAGAGAACTGGGAAAGTGCGATGGGTAATGATGGATATAGGCTTGATGGCATTCAAGGTAAGGATACGAATCATAACCTTGTGGGTTTGAATGAAATGTTTCTCAATCATGAGGATAAGATTCTGGTCTGCCGTTTTTCTGAATTGGATTGCGAAAGTTGTATAGACTATGCCATTAAGAGTATGAAAGAGTATAGTGCCCGGATGGGCATAGAGAACATTCTTTATTTAGGGAATTATCGGAATAACCGGATTTTTAATCGTCAAAGAGCAATGTGTGGCATTGATTCATGCAGGTCTTTGAATGTTGCGAAGTTGGGACTTCCCATAGAGGATTTGAATCAGCCTTATTATTTCGTACTGGACAGTTCTTTGCTCGTATCCAATGTTTTTATTCCAAATAAAACCACTCAAAGGATGTTGAATACATATTTTGATGTATTGTGTGACAAGTATTTTGCAGAGGAATAAAAATTAAGTGAGATGAACATACGGATGAGCTTATACGGATGTGTTTTGCTTACTCTGCTGGCCGCCTGCTCCTCCCCCTTGGACAGCCGCGTGTCCTCCGTCTTGGACTTTGCCGGCGACAACCGCGGCGAGCTGGAGGCCGTCCTGGACCACTACCGGGACGACCCGGAGAAGCAGCACGCCGCCCGCCTGCTGATAGCGGAGATGGAAGGGGCGTACTATTATGACGCGCCGGAGGTGGACAGCCTGAGGGCTGTGGTGAGGGACACCCGCTGGGCGGCCACCACGCCGGACCCGGAGCGGGCGGCGCGGTGGAAGGCGTTCGACTACCGGACGCTGCCCAAGCAGTATGACGCGCGGACACTGACGGCGGACTACCTGACGGAACACATCGACCGCGCGTTCGAGGCGTGGCGCAAGTGGCCTTGGGGCAGGCATTACACCTATGGGGACTTCTGCCGCTATATCCTGCCCTACCGCATCGGCGACGAGACGCCCGACCGCTGGATGGGGAGGTATGCCGATTACTTCGGCCACCTGCTGGACTCGCTCCACGTGGGCAACGACCCGGTGGTGGCGGCGGACACGGCGATGCGCCACATCGCGAAGCTGAGGTACTTCTATATGGCGGAATATGACACGCCCCACCTGGGGGCATCGCACCTGCTGGAAGTGCGGTCCGGTGGTTGCCGCGAGCATACGGACCTGCTGGTGTATGTGTTCCGTTCGCTGGGCATCCCGGCGACGAAAGATATGTTCCTCTGTGCGCCCGACTTCCGGCAATCGCACACCTGGGCCGTGCTGAAGGACACCACGGGCCGCTTCATCCCCGTGGAGCTGACGGAGAACAAGGCGCCCAGGAACCTGCGCGGCTGGCAGAACCGCCGCAACAAAGGCAAGGTCTACCGCCTGCACAACCTGCGGCTGGAGACGCCGGACTTCGCGGGCGACTATCATCGTGAAGACGTGACAGCCGAGTATTATTCTGCCAACCGGGTGGAAGTGCCCGGCGTGGAGACCGGCGGCGACGGCGTGCTGGCCGTGTTTGCATCGGAGGGCTGGAGACCGGTGGGCGGCTACCGCAAGCGGTGGGGCAAGGCCGTGGTGGAGAATGTGCAGGAAGGGATGGTTTTCCAGCCCCTGGCCGTGCGGGACGGGCAACTGCGCGAGAGTGGTTGGTCCTTCTTCGTGCGCGAAGGCCGGGCCGTGGTGCTAAGGCCGGACACGGCGCGGCGCGTCAGGGTGAGGCTGACGCGGAAATACCCCATTGGGTGGCGGCTGAAGGAGCGGCTGGACCAGGTGGCGGGCAACTGGCTGGAGGGCAGCAACGACCCGGCTTTCCGGACGGCGGACAGCCTGGACCGGGTGGACGGCAGCCGCATGGACGTGCTGGGGCGTTGTCTGTCCGTGCCTGCGGGCAGGGTTTACCGCTATCTGCGCTTATGGCCCGCCCCGGGGCGCGTGGTACACCTGGCCGAGCTGGAGTGTTTTGCCGACACGCTGGGACGGGAGCCGTTGCCCTATCGCATCGTGTCGTGCGGCACGCCCAATTATCTGGTGTCGGGCACGCAGTGGCCGGAGCATTTGCACGATGGCGATGTCCTGAGCGTGTATCGGACCCAAGAGCGGGACGTGCCCGTGGTGGTGGACTTCGGATGTCCCGTGCCTTTGCGTGCCGTCGTGCTGACACCGCACAACGATGACAACTTTGTGCGCCGGGGCGAGACCTACGAGCTGTTCTACCAAGACGGCGTGAACGGGTGGACTTCGCTGGGGCGGCAGGTGGCGGCGACTGGCTATTTGGAGTATGACAATGTGCCGGACAACGCCCTGCTGTGGCTGCGTGACCTGACGAAGGGGCGCGAGGAACAGGTGTTCCGCTGGGTGGACGGACAGCAAGTATTCTTGGGGACGATGAAGGGAGGATGAGGCCGGAATGAAGAAAGGAATGACGATAGCAGGGTGGGGACTGGCGGCAGGTTTGCTGCTCTCGCTGGTCTGTGCCGATGACCCGACGCTGCCTTCCGGCGAGACTGTGGGGCAGTGGCTGTGGTTCGACCGGGCGGCGTTGTGTGCGGCGGCCTGCATCGGGCTGGGGTGCTGCTTCTGGCGGTGGGCGAAAGGCCCGGCGTTGGCGGCGGCAGTCTCGTGGGCCTTGGTGGGCTGGGCGGCGGTGCAGGCGGTCGTCGGGTTGGGCCAGTTGTATGGCTTTTCTGTTTCCGGCCATGCGCTCTATGCGTTGACGGGCAGCTTTTTCAATCCCGGACCCTATTCCGGCTATCTGGCGATGGCCCTGCCCGTGTGTTTGCACGAATACCTGTGCTGCCGGGACCGGTCGTCGGTGGGACGCTATGCGGCGGGGCTGTCCGGTCTGCTTATCCTCAGCGTGTTACCGGCGGGCATGAGCCGTTCGGCCTGGCTGGCGGCGGCTGTGTCGTGCCTGTGGGTGTACGGGTGCCATGCCGGTTGGGGCAGGCGGCTGCGGGCGTTCCGGCTGCGGAGGCCGGCTGTCTTCTGGGGCGCGGTGGGCGGCGTGCTGGCCTTGGCCTGTCTGTCCAGCCTGCTGCTGTACCAGTTGAAGCCCGATTCGGCTTTGGGGCGCCTCTTTATGTGGCGGATGTCCCTCCGTGCCGTGGCGGAACAGCCATGGACGGGGCACGGGACCGATGGATTTGCCGCTGCATACGGCGAAGCGCAGGAGGCTTATTTTGCCGCTGGCGGCTATGCCTCGTGGGAAGAGCGCGTGGCAGGCAGTCCGGAATATGCTTTCAACGAGTACTTGCAGGCGGTGGTGGAGCTGGGCGTGCCGTTGACCCTGTTGCTGCTGGCGGTGTTGTCTTGGGGCTGGTTCCGGGGGCTGCGGGCGGGGCGGCTGGGCTGTTGCGGGGCTTTGCTGTCGTTGGGTGTTTTCGCCTGTTCGTCCTATCCGCTGCAGTTGCCCGTGTTCGTCGTGACGGGGGCTTGCCTGTGGGCGGCTTGCGTGTGCAGCGGCAGTTGGCGTGGCTGGTTGGCGGTGGCCGTGGTGGCCGGGGGCATGGGCGCGTGGCGCCTGTCCAATGACCGGGCGGGGGTGGCGGCTTGCCGGGAATGGATGAATGCGCGGGTGTTGTATCAGGCGGGGGCGTATGCCTCGGCTGAAAAGGAATATGCGCGGCTGTATCCGGTGCTGAAGGACCGGGCGGCGTTCCTCTTCGAATACGGGCACGGGCTGCACCGGCAGGAGAAACATGCGGCCTCCAACCGGATTCTGGCCGAGGCCCTGCAACGCAGTTGCGACCCGATGATCCTGAACGTGATGGGGAAGAACTTCCAGGCCTTGGGCGACGGGCGGCAGGCGGAGCACTGCTTCCTGCGGGCAGTCCACCGCTTGCCGGGGCGGATTTATCCGTACTACCTGCTGGCCCGGTTGTATGCTTCGCCGATGTACCGCAATCCGGAGAAGCTGGCGAGGATGAAGCGGGTGGTGCTGACTAAGACGCCGAAAGTGGAGTCTGCGGCCATCCGGGAAATGCGGGAGGAAGTGGAGAAACTGGAGTGAAATGAGGAGGCTGTAAATTTTTCTACGGGAAATGGATGGTAAGTTGGAAATAAATGTTTTCCTTTGCAGAAAGATTGAAATAAACAAATTTACGAATAAATAGAAAGAATAACGATATGGGTTCATCTTGTAGGAAAATGTGTTTTGGATGCTGCGTGGCGGCACTGGTGGTACTGGCTGTGGCTTGTGCCGGCAACCGGGAAGACAATCCCGCGGACGAAGGCGGTGTGAGTGCCGTGTTGCCGGACGAAGAAAACCGGGTGACGGTGCAGGTGTTGCAGTTGCAGGACTTTGAACATGAGCTGGTGAGCAATGGGAAGCTACAGGCGGGACAACAGGCCGACCTGAAGTTCGAGACCCAGGGCGTGTTGTCGGCAGTCTATGTGAAGAACGGCGAGACCGTGCGCAAGGGCCAGAAGTTGGCCGAACTGGACAAGTTCGTGTTGGCACGCAAGACGGCGCAGGCGCGGGATGCTATGGAGCAGTCCCGTCTGGAGATGCAGGACGTGCTGATAGGCCAAGGCTACACGGCGGAAGATTCGGCCCAAGTGCCGGCAGAAGTAATGCGCCTGGCCCGGGTGAAAAGCGGCTACGACCGCAGCATTGCGGACTATGAACTGGCCCGGCGTGAGGAGGAGAACGCTACGCTGACTGCCCCCTTCGACGGCGTGGTGGCCAACCTCTTTGCCAAGCCTTTCAATGAACCGGATGCCTCGGAACCGTTCTGTACGGTGGTGGGCACGCGCGGCATGGAGGTGGACTTCACCGTGCTGGAGAACGAGTTGCCTCTGCTGAAGGCTGGCGATCGCGTGGAGGTATCCCCGTATGCGGATGCGTCGTCGGCGTATGCCGGGCGTGTCACGGAAATCAATCCGTTGGTGGACGAGAAAGGTATGGTGCGCGTCCGGGCCGTGGTGGACGGGCGTGGGGGACGGCTGTTCAGCGGTATGAACGTGCGGGTCAGCGTGCGCCGCTCGCTGGGCAAGCAACTGGTAATCCCGAAGAGTGCCGTGGTGCTTCGCTCGGGCAAGCAGGTGGTGTTCACGCTGGTGGACGGTAAAGCTTTCTGGCACTATGTGCAGACCGGACTGGAGAACTCGGACAGCTATGTCGTGTCGGGCGAGACCCTGAAAGAAGGAGATACCGTGATTGTGAGCGGTAACGTGAATTTGGCGCACGAGACGCCGGTGACGGTGACAGAGAATGAAGAATGAGGAATGAAGAATACCATTAACCATTGATCATTAGCCATTAACCATTATTATATGATCCGTTTCCTGATACAACGTCCCATTGCCGTGCTGATGGCGTTCACGGCCTGTTTCATCGTGGGGATAGTGACGTATTTCACGTTGCCCGTCTCGCTCTTGCCGGATATTGCCATCCCTGAAATCACGGTGCAGGTGACGGCCGAGAATACTTCCGCGCGCGAGCTGGAGAACACCGTGGTCAAGCCTTTGCGCCAACAGCTCATCCAGGTGGCGAAGCTGGAAGATATGCGGAGCGAGACCCGCGACGGGGCAGGACTGATCCGCCTGAGTTTTGACTATGGCACCAATACGGACCTGGCTTTCATCGAGGTGAACGAGAAAATTGATGCCGCCATGAATTACCTGCCGAAGGACATCGACCGTCCCCAAGTGGTGAAGGCCAGCGCGACGGACATCCCCGTGTTCTACCTGAACCTGACGCTTAAGAATGACAGTGCTTACGGCGGCACGGACGAAAAGGCTTTCCTGGATTTATGCGAGTTTGCCGAGAACGTCATCCGGCGGCGTATTGAACAATTGCCTGAAGTAGCCATGGTGGACGTGACAGGCTTGCTGGAGAGCGAACTCCAAGTGGTGCCCGACCCGGACAAGTTGGCTGTGCTGGGACTTTCCATTGAAGATATAGAAACGGCCTTGGCACAGAACAATGTGGAGCCGGGCAGCATGACCGTGCGTGACGGCTATTACGAATACAACATCAAGTTTTCCACCCTGTTGCGCACGGAGGACGACGTCCGCGACATCTTGCTGAGCAAGGAAGGGCGCATCATCCGTTTGGGCGATTTCTGCGACATCAGGGTGGTGCCTGCCGAGGAGCACGGCCTGGTGCTGAGCAACGGGAAGCGGGCGGTGACCCTCGCTGTCATCAAGCAGGCGGACGAGACCATGGCCGACATGAAGGAAGCTGTAGCCGGGACGATGGACCATTTCCGCCGTATGTATCCGGACATCGAGTTCAGCGTCAGCCGCAACCAGACGGAACTGCTGGATTATACCATCACCAACTTGCAGGACAACCTGCTGCAGGGTTTTCTCTTCATCTGCATCGTGGCCATGCTGTTCCTGGGCGACCTGAAGTCCCCCTTCATCATTGGGCTGAGTATGTTGGCATCGTTGGTGATGGGGTTCGTCTTTTTCTACCTCTTCCGCCTGTCCCTGAATATCATATCCCTGTCCGGGCTGATTATGGCTTTGGGCATGATGATAGACAACAGTATTATCGTGACCGAGAACATCTCGCAGTACCGCGAAAGGGGCTACTCGTTGCGGCGGGCTTGCGTGGCAGGCACCAACGAGGTGGTAACCCCCATGATCAGTTCCTCGCTGACCACGGTGGCTGTTTTCGTGCCCCTCATTTTCATGAGCGGCATCGGCGGGGCCTTGTTCTATGACCAGGCTTTCTCGGTGACGGTGGGGCAGGTGACTTCCTATTTTACGGGCATCATGCTTTTGCCGGTGCTCTATTACCTGGTTTATCGGGCGGGGATGAGTCGACGGAAGTCCTGGATTGCCCGCATACGCATCAACAATCCCCTCAAGGCCCATACGTTGGACCGCTTCTATGATGCCGGTGTGGATTGGGTCTTCGCCCATAAGCGGGTGAGCGTCCTCTTCTGCATCGTGTCCGTTCCCCTCTGCGTCTTCATGTTCTACTTTATAGACAAGGAGCGGATGCCACAGATTGACCAGAACGAGCTGATGATGCGCGTGGAGTGGAACGAGAATATCCATGTGGACGAGAACCGCCGCCGCGTGGAGGAACTGATGGACCGCCTGCGTGCCGATGTCGTGGAGCAAACCGCCGACGTGGCCCGGCAGGATTATTTGCTGAACCGGGAGCAGCCTCTGACCTCATCCGAGGCGGAACTGTATTTCAAGACTGAACACCCCGAGGAAATCTTCCCCTTGCAGAAGAAGGTCTACGGCTTGGTGAAAGCCGAATACCCCTTGGCCGTGCTTTCTTTCTCTCCGCCCGAGACGGTTTTCGAGAAACTATTCGACACCGGCGAGGCGGATGTGGTGGCCGAACTTTATGCCCGCAACAAGCAGATGGCTCCTGCTCCCGGGGAGTTGCGCGGTTTGGAGCAACAACTGGCCGGAGCTGTTGCCACGCTTCCCGTGGGTCTGGCCTTTGAGGACCAACTGAACATTGCCATCTGGCAAGAGCGGCTCTTGCTCTACAATGTCAGTTACGATGAGGTCTTCCGCACGCTGCGCACCGCTTTCAAAGAAAACAAAGTAGCCATGCTGCATTCCTACCAGCAGTATTTGCCCATCAGCATCGTGGGGCATGAGCAGACGGTGAACAAGGTGTTGCAGACAACGCTGGTGCGCACCCTCCCCGATGCCCGCGGCCAGGTGGAGCAAATTCCCTTGAATCAGCTTGTCCGGGTGTCGTATGGTGAGGACCTGAAGACCGTCACGGCCGGGCGCAACGGCGAGTATATTCCCTTCAGTTTCTACGATGTGGAAGACGCCCCCGCCTTGATGCAGGACGTCAAGCGGGTGACTGATGCGGACGGGCATTGGGACACCTCTTTCAGTGGCAGCTTCTTCTCCAACCGGGAGATGCTGGACTCGTTGGTGGTCATTCTGCTCATCTCCATCCTGCTGATGTACTTCATCTTGGCCGCCCAGTTCGAGAGTTTTCTCCAGCCGCTCATCGTCCTGCTGGAGATACCGATAGACATAGCTTTTGCCCTTGTCCTGTTGTGGGTATGCGGGCATACGTTGAACCTGATGTCTGCCATCGGCCTCATCGTCACGTGCGGCGTCATCATCAACGACTCCATCCTGAAGCTGGATGCCATCAATGAACTGCGTAAGGCAGGCTGGGCACTCATTCCTGCCATCCACGAGGCGGGACGCCGCCGTCTCCGTCCCATCATCATGACGGCCTTGACGTCCATCTGCGGTATGGTGCCTCTGCTCTTCACCTTCGACATGGGCTCAGAGTTGCAGCATCCTTTTGTCATTGGCATGATAGGTGCCATGGTCATCGGCACGGCTGTCAGTCTGTTCATCATCCCGCTCATATATTGGTACATTTACCGTAAGGAGGACGGAAAACGGAGAGCCGTGTCGCCAGAGATTGTTCCCCAAGACTACTAAAGAATTATACGTTTATGATGAAGAAGATATTCATGTTTATCCTTTGGGCTTGTGCCGTGCCAGCCGCGGCGCAGCAGACGTTTACGCTGGACCTGGCCCAAACCATCCGCCTGGCCAATGACAGTTCGCTGGAGGCTTTCCGGGCTCAGAATATGTATCTCAGCGGCTTTTGGGAGTACCGCACCTACCGGGCCAACCGTCTGCCGTCGCTGACGCTGGACTTGACCCCGGCGCAGTACTACCGCGACATTACCCGCCGTTACGACTCGCAGGAGGACATCGACGTTTATCGCACCCAGCAGTCTTTCTACGCCTATGGCAACCTGTCCGTCAACCAAAATGTGGACCTGACGGGTGGCACGCTCTACGCCAGTACTTCGTTAGGCTATATGCGCAACTTCGGTGCCGGCAAATATTCCCAGTACACCAGCGTGCCTTTTCAGATCGGTTATACGCAAGACCTCATCGGTTACAACGCTTTCCGTTGGGAGCGCAAGATTGAGCCGCTGAAGTACGAGAAGGTCAAGAAGCAATACCTCTACAACGCCGAGCAGGTCAGCGAGCAGGCCACTACTTACTTTTTCCAGTTGGCCATGGCACAGACCGAATATGACTTGGCGCGGGACAATGCCGCCAGCACTGATACCCTCTACCGCATCGGGCGCGAGCGTTTCAAGATTGCCGCCATCAGCCGGGCAGACCTGCTGACGCTGGAGTTGGATCACGTCAATGCCGGAAACACCTTGCAGACGGCTGCCAGCAGTCTGAAACGGGCAATGTTTGCCTTGGCCTCTTTCCTCGACCTGCCCAAGGACACGCAACTGCGTCTGGTGCTTCCCGGCCCACCCCGGGGCTACACGGTCCCTGTGGACAAAGCCTTGGCCATGGCCCGCGAGAACAACCCGGATTTTCTCCAACTGCGCCAGGACGTGCTCGAGGCCGAGCAGGAAGTCAACCGGACCAAGGTGGAGTCGCGGTTCAACGCCAGCATCAATGCCAGCATCGGTTTCAACCAGGTGGCCGAAGACCTTGGGGGCGCTTATCGCCGCCCGTTGCAGCAGGACATGGTGTCTGTCTCCATTTCCATTCCGTTGGTGGACTGGGGCGTGCGCAAAGGCAAGTACAACATGGCCCGCAACAACCTGAACGTGGTGCGCATCTCCTCGCGTCAGCAAGAAATCAGCGTGGAGGAGGAGGTCATCATGACGGTGAACGACTTCAACCTCCAGCAGTCGTTGGTGCAGAGCGCCTCGCGTGCTCTCGACCTGGCCGACATGGCTTATGAGGAGACCCGCCAGCGTTTCATCATCGGGCAGGCGGACATCAACAGCCTCACCTTATCGCTCAACCGGCAGCAGGAGGCCCAGCGCAACTACATCTCCGCTTTGCAGGCGTATTGGGAGAACTATTATAAAATCCGGCGCCTGACTTTGTTTGACTTTGCCGGGGGCTTCTCGCTGTCCGACAAGTTTGACTGGGGACTTCTAAACTAAGCGGATATGGATATAGGTCGCACACGTTTGTCGCCGTTCACCCTCATCGTCAGCTTTGTCTGCTTGGCTTTGGTGGGGCTGTCCTTGGTGCCCCAGTTGCCTGTCAAGCTCAATCCTTCGCGCAGTCTTCCGGGATTCACGGTCAGCTATACGTTGCCGGACGCTTCGTCGCGTGTGGTGGAGATGGAGGTGACCAGCAAGCTGGAAGCCATGCTGGCCCGCATCCGTGGGGTGGAGAAGATTCGTTCGACGTCCGGTAACGGTTGGGGCCGTATAACCATCGACCTGGACAAATATGCCGATATGGATGCGGTGCGTTTCGAAGCATCAACTATTGTGCGCCAGACTTGGTCCGAACTGCCCGAAGGGGTTTCTTATCCTGTGATCCAGATGAAGGTGCCTGACGAGGAGGCACAGCGGCCTTTCCTGTCTTTTACCCTCAATGCGCCGTCTGCCCCCATTCTTATCCAGCGTTATGCCGAAGAGAACATCAAGCCCCGCCTGGCCCGCCTGGACGGCGTGTACAAAGTGGAGGTGACCGGCGCCACGCCCATGGAGTGGCAATTGGAGTATGACAGCGAGCAACTGCGCCGTCTGGGCGTCACGGTGGACGACATTGCCCGGGCCGTGCAAAACCACTATCGCCGCGAATTTCTGGGGACAAACGATGTGGGCGATGACCAGACAGGGCGCCGGTGGATTCGTCTGGCTTTGGTGCCCGAAGGCAGTGCCTCGCGCTTTGATGCTACGGCTATTCCCGTGGCCGCTGCCGGCGGCAAACTGTTCCGGTTGGACGAGTTGGTCAGCGTGGCTCATGTGGAGGCTGCCCCACAGAGTTATTACCGCATCAACGGGCTTAATTCCATTTACCTCTCTGTTACAGCCGAGGAAAGTGCCAACCAGTTGCGCCTGGCCACGGAGGTGATGGACGAGATGGAGAATCTGGAGCAAGTGTTGCCCGTCGGCTATGAGATACATCCCAGTTACGACGCCACGGAATATATCCGCGAGGAACTGCAAAAGATTTATTGGCGTTCAGGACTGACGGTTCTTATCCTGTTGGCGTTCGTCTGGCTCATCACGCGCAGGCTACGTTACCTTTTCCTCATCGTATCCAGCTTGGCGGTGAACATCTGTGTAGCCGTCATTTTCTACTATCTTTTCAGGTTGGAGATGCAGCTTTATTCGTTGGCGGGCATCACTGTGTCGCTCAATTTGGTGATAGACGCTACCATCGTCATGGCCGACCATATCCTGCACCGGCGCAACCTGAAGGCTTACCTGTCCGTGCTGGCCGCGACGCTCACCACGATGGGCGCGCTGGTCATCATCTTCTTCCTGAAAGAGGAGATACGCCTCAATCTGCAGGACTTTGCCGCCGTGGTCATTATCAATCTGGGGGTGTCGTTGCTTGTTTCCCTGTTTTTCGTGCCCTCGTTGATTGAAAAAATAGGATTGGTGGAGAACAAACCGTTCCGCCTGTCCGGCCGTTTCAGGCTGCGGTTGCCCCGTTGTTTGTCCGGCCGTCGTCCTGCGGTCTATTTCACCCGCTTCTACGAACGCATGATATGCGTGTTGCGCCGTCGTCGTTGGGCGATGTGGGTGGTGTTGGTCTTGGCTTTCGGCTTGCCTGTCTTCCTGTTGCCCAAGGAGGTGGAGGGCGACAGCCGTTGGGCGGAATGGTACAACAAGACTTTGGGCTCGTCCACCTACAAGGAAGACATCAAGCCCATTGTGGACAAAGCCTTGGGCGGCACCCTACGCCTCTTTGTGGAGAAAGTATATAACGGCAGCTACTTCACCCGCAACGAGGAGATGGTTCTCCATGCCTACGCCACCCTGCCCAACGGCAGCACGCTGGAACAGATGAATACCTTGATAAGGCGCATGGAGGTTTATTTGAGCCGGTTCAAGGAAATCCGCCAGTTCCAGACCTCGGTGTATAATGCCCGCCGCGCTTCCATCAGCGTTTATTTCAAGAAAGAATACCAGCATAGCGGTTTCCCCTACACGCTGAAGGCCAATATGATCAGCAAAGCCCTGCAATTGGGGGGCGGCAGTTGGAGCATCTATGGCCTGCAAGACCAAGGGTTTAGCAACGATGTGCGCGAGAGTGCCGGTGCTTTCCGGGTGGCTATGTATGGTTACAATTATGACGAATTGTATGCCTGGGCCGAACGCCTCAGGGACAAGTTGTTGACCCATCGCCGCATCAAGGAGGTGCTCGTCAACTCGGAATTTTCCTATTGGAAAGACGATTATCAGGAGTATTATTTCAATTTGGACAAAGGACGTATGGCTCGGGAGGGGATTGACGCTTCCTCGCTTTTTGCTTTTATGCGTCCTATCTTTGGCCGTGACATGCAGGTCGGTTCCGTCATTACGGAGGAGGGAACGGAGGATATTACCCTTTCTTCGCGGCAGTCCCGGACGTATGACATCTGGGCCATGCGGTTCTATCCATACGGCGCAAGCGGGGACAAGCATTACAAATTGTCCGAGTTGGCTGCGGTGGAGAAGGGGCAGATGCCTCAACAGATAGCCAAGGAAGACCAGCAATACCGCTTGTGCCTGCAATATGAATACATCGGTTCGGGCGAGATGGGCCGCCGCCTGTTGGAGCAGGATTTGGAGGAGTTCAACGAAAAGTTGCCGATGGGCTATGTGGCCGAAGCGGAAGGGGGGTACTGGCATTGGGGCAAGGACGAGGGACGTCAATACTTGCTGTTGGGCGTGGTCATCGCCATCATCTTCCTGCTCACGGGCATCCTGTTCAATTCGTTGAAGCAGCCGTTGGCCATCATCTCCGTCATACCGGTGTCTTACATCGGCGTGTTCCTGACGTTCTATGCGTTCCGTCTGAACTTCGACCAAGGGGGCTTTGCCTCGTTTGTCCTGTTGTGCGGCATCACGGTGAATGCCAGCATCTACATCCTGAACGAGTACAACAACCTGCGGCGGTGCTTCCCCCACCTGCGGCCGCTTCATGCGTACGTCAAGGCGTGGAACGCCAAGATTGTGCCCATTTTCCTGACGGTGGTTTCCACCATCTTGGGATTTATTCCTTTCATGGTGGGCACGGACAAGGAAGCCTTTTGGTTCCCGCTGGCGGCGGGAACCATTGGCGGCTTGGTGCTTTCGATGGTGGGGATATTCTTCTTCCTGCCGTTGTTGGTGCTCAAGCGGCGTGAAGCGGTTCAGTGAATCATCTTTATGGGTTGTTCTTTCCGCTTGTCCATAGGCACGGCCTGGTATTTGGCCTTGCCGAAGTCGATGCCGTCCAGGTCGATGCAACGGATGCGGCTGTCATACATCGTGCGGAAGTAGATGCGCCGTCCCGCCATGTCCGTGGCCGAGGTCCATTGCGTGGCGCTGGGGATGTCGGCCGGCACCTTGCCGCCGGCAAACTCGATGCCCACGGGGATGTCGAAGTTGTTCAGTATCTGGAAGCCTTGCAGCACGGCTTTCTCCGATGTGGCTTGTTGCGGGGCGGTGGCCTGGTAGAAGGCGGCGCGCACGAAGCGCGACGGGGGCGTCACGTCGCCCGGCAGGCCGAGGAAGCCGCTGCCTGCGCCGAATTGCCTCAGTTCCACGCTGCCCAGCTTTTGGGCGGGGGCGGAGCCGGGGAACAGGTTGACGTAGTTGTTCAGGTTGGTCAGGTGCCAGGGCAGGTCGGGCGAGTTGGTCAGCACGCCCAGGGTGTTCTCGTAGAAGCGTAGTTGGCCGCCCTCCACGATCTCCAGCACCACTTGGCGGCCCGACGGGTCGGTGAACCGCCAATGTACCGTCGAGGCGCGTGGGTCAATCTGCACCACGTGGACGCGCTGCACGGCGGCTTTCACTTCGTCTATCGTGGCACATTCACCCAGCACGTAGGCCACCAGTTGCAGGTCGGCGATGGTGGTTGCCTTCTCCGCGGGATTGTATGTCTCGTATTGGCCGTAGGCGGGGAAGTAGAACAGTCCGGCGGACAGGCCAGCCTCGTTCAGGCCTTCGGCCACGAATTGTTCCTGCTCCACGGAGAGGCCCACGTAGCCATGCCGGGCGGTGAAGCTCATGCCGTCCGTCGCGCCGCCGGGCAGGAAGGACTGTTGCCGGTAGCCGCGCGGCACGATGACGTATTGGCTCTCCAGGTCGCTGCCGCCCCATTCGATGGTGCGGGCCACGACGGTCCGGCCGTCCTGGCTCTTCAGGGTGATGCCGGTGCAGGCATCGGCGGGGATAGGAGCCGTGCCTGTCAGGGCGGCGGCCAGTAAAATGAGGGATAGTTTCTTTTTCATATACGTGTGGGTTTTAAGAGTGATACATATATGCCTATATAACCCCGGTCAACCGGAATTGTTCACCCTATTCCAGCAATTCCCCCGCTCCTTGCCGCACGATGAGCGGCTCGTCGCCCGTGCAGTCCACTACCGTCGAACCGTCCAGTCCGCCGATGCCGCCGTCTATCACCAGGTCCACCAGGTCGCCGTATTTCTCGTCGATGAGCTCCGGGTCGGTGGTGTATTCCGGGTCGTCGTCCTCGTCGTGGGGCAAGGTGGTGGTCATGATGGGGGCGTCCAGCAGGCGGGCAATCTCGCGGATGATGGGGTTGTCCGGCATGCGGATGCCCACCTCCTTGCGGTTGCGGAAGATTTTGGGCAGGCGCGT
Organism: uncultured Bacteroides sp.; assembly: GCA_949292025.1. Classification (GTDB taxonomy): domain Bacteria; phylum Bacteroidota; class Bacteroidia; order Bacteroidales; family Bacteroidaceae; genus Bacteroides. The sequence continues at coordinate 59,615 of CASEYC010000097.1, forward strand.
CGTGCCGTTCAGGATGAAGGTGAAGGGGCCGGGCAGGTTGCGCTTCATCAGCTTGAAGGTATTGTTGTCTACCTTGGCATACTCGCTGATGGCGGCCAGGTCATAGCAGATGATGGAGAGGTTGTTCTTCTTCGGGTCGATGCCCTTCAGGCGGCAGATGCGCTCGATGGCGCGTTCCTTCAGGCCGTGGCAGCCGATGGCATACTTGCCGTCGGTGGGATAGATGAGGAGACCGCCGTCGTTCAGCAGGTCGATGACGCGTTGCAGGTCGGCGGGGTCGTTGTTCTTGTTGTAGAGTTTCAGCAGCATAAGTCGGGAAGATTTAAGTATTCTCCTGCAAATGTACGCACAATCCTTTGGGTAGCAAAGGAAATAGCCGTATCTTTGCCCTTGCAAACCATAGAATTATAGGAGGAACGACAATGAAAACAACGGTTGCCCTGGAAAACCTTTGGCTCTACCTGCAGTCACTGCCCAAAAGCAACAAGCAGTGGCTGTCCGAGAAGTTGCAGGAAGACCTGCATCAGGAAGAAACAGCGTATATCAGCAAGGAGGAAGTGCTGGCGGGGATTGATGCGGGGCTGAAAGATGTTGTGGCCGGACGTACACGCCCGGCGGAAGAATTATTGGAGGAATTGCGCAATGGATTATAAAGTGAAAACGGCAAGGTCTTTTGAGAAAGAGCTTAAAAGACTGGGAAAACGCTATGTCTCCATTGTGGACGATTATGCCAATCTGTTGGAAGAACTCTATGCCAATCCGCAGCTCGGCACCGACTTGGGCGGTGGCCTGCGCAAAATCCGTATGGCCATCACCTCCAAGGGGCGGGGCAAGAGCGGCGGTGCCCGTGTCATAACCTTTACGGTGGTTGTGGCTGTGGAGGAAACGGAAATCAACCTGCTGTATATCTACGATAAGGCGGAACGCGCTTCTATCAGCCGGAAGGAGATAGAGGAATTGTTGAGGAAGAACGGGCTGAAAGGTTAATCTTCTTTCCTCATCTCCTTCTCCAGCTTCCTGATCTTCGTCCAAGCCTCCTTGAACTTCGGGCACAACGCCACGGCCTTCTCATAATTCCGCATCGCCGCGTCCTTCATCCCCACGCGGAGGCATTCGTCGCCCATCTGAATGTACTCGCGGGCATATTTCACCAGGCTTTTCTCTTTCTCCACGGCCTCTTGCCGGAGGCGCATGTTGTCCTCGCGCAGGCGGTTGATGACGCTCAGCTTGCGGCGGATGAGGCGTTGGGCGGCGGGCCGCTCGATGTCGTAGCGCGAGTGGATGGCACGGAAGAACTCCGCCAGGAAGGTGTCGAAATCCCCCTTGTCGAATGCGCGGGACGCCGCGGCGTAACGGATGTCCGCCTCTGCCTCCTTCAGAGCGCGGTCGATGGCCTGCGGGTTATTGAAGCGGCGGGCGAACTGCGTGATTTCCGGACGCACGAAGACATCGCTCCGCCGGATGGGCTGGCGCAGTTGCAGGCCTTCCAAGGAAGTGCAGCGGCTCAGGGCCACGTAGGTCTGCCCGCCCGCGAAGGCCCCGCCCGTCAGGTCCACCACGGCGCGGCTGAAGGTCAGGCCCTGGCTCTTGTGGATGGTGATGGCCCACGCCAGCCGCACGGGGAACTGGGTGAACGTGCCCAGCACCTCCTCTTCAATCTCCTTTTTCTCTTCGTTGTACTTGTAGCGGATGTTGCGCCACGACTCCGGGCGCACGTCGCACTCGTGGCCGTCGTCGGTGATGACGTAGAGCGCGTCCTCGCCCTCGTCGAAGCCGCCGACCACGCCGATGGTGCCGTTCACCCAGCGGCGTTCCGGGTCGTTCTTGACGAAGATGACCTGTGCACCGGGCTTCAGTTCGAGGTCGCGCGTGGTGGGCAGGCTGCTTTCGGGGAAGTCGCCCTCCACCTTGCCCCGGAAGACCACCGGGTCGCCTGGCAGTTCGTCCAGCTTGCGCTCGTTGATGTAGTCCACGGTGTCGCGCCGCGTGGCCAGGGTGATGTACATGTCCGCCTCCGAGTCCTCTATCTGTGTGCCGCAGCGGGCGTTGAGCACTTGCAGGTCGGCATCGCCCAAGGTGGCGTTGCGGATGTGGTCCAGCACGGAGACAAACGCCGGGTCGCTCTGGCGGTAGACCTTCTGCAACTCGATGGACACCAGGTCAATCTGGCTGAACACCCGCGCCGAGAAGAAGAACGGGCTGGGGTAGAAGCGGTTCAGAATCTCCCGCTCGTCGCCCTTCACCACCGGCTCCAGCTGGTAGACGTCGCCCACCAGCAGCAGTTGCTTGCCGCCGAAGGGCTGGCGCAGGTTGTGCGAGTAGACCCGCAAGATGCGGTCCACGGCGTCGATGATGTCCGCCCGCACCATCGAAATCTCGTCGATGATAATCAGCTCCAGTTCCTCCAGCAGCTTGCGGTGCTGCTTGGTGTAGCGCAGGAACTGGTGGATGCGCCCGCGTTGCAGGCTCAGGTTGGGGTCGTCCGGCAGCAGCGGGTGGAAGGGCAGGCGGAAGAAGCTGTGCAGCGTGCTGCCCCCGGCGTTGATGGCGGCGATGCCCGTGGGCGCCAGGACCACGTGCTTCTTCCGGACGTTGTCGCAGATGTAGCGCAGGAAGGTCGATTTGCCCGTGCCCGCCTTGCCCGTCAGGAAGAGCGACTGGCGGGTATATTTGATGAGCTCCAACGCCTTGCGGAACTCCCGGTTGCTGGTGTCGGGCTGGAAGGAGGTCATACGAGGCCGAAGTGTTGCAGGGCCTTGGCGATGCCGTCCCGGTCCACTGTGTCCGTCACATAGTCCGCCGCCGCCTTCACCGTGTCGTTGGCGTTGCCCATGGCGATGCCGATGCCCGCGTGGCGCAGCATGGGGATATCGTTGCCCCCGTCTCCGATGGCCATCGTGTCCGTCACGTCGATGCCGAAGTGGCGGCACATCAGGTCGATACCCAACTGCTTGTTGCAGCCTAGGGCGCTGACATCCACGAAGGCGGGATGCCAGCGGCCGATTTCGCAGCCGGGCAGCAGCGGGCGGATTTCCCGTTCCTGCTCCTCGTCGAAGAAGGGGGACAGTTGGCACACGTCCGGGATGCGCCGCAGGGCTTCGGCCGGGGTCACGGCGGGCACCTCCTTGGCATGCAGGTATTCCACGAATATCCGTTTCAGGGCCTCGCTGGGGTAGCAGGCGCAAATGTGATGCTCGTCTACCACGGTGCAGGTGATATGCTTCGCCTCGCAGTAGTCCAGGATGGCCTTTACCTCCGCGGCGGGAATCACCTGTTTATGGATGACCTCGCTGCCCACGTAGCAGTAGCCGCCATTCATCGTGACATAGCCGTCTATCAGCCCGCGGCTTTGCAGGTCGCCCAGGTTGTTGATGAAGCCGGGGGCGCGTCCCGTGGCGATGAACATCTTGATGCCCCGGGCGTGTGCGGCGGCAATGGCCTCGACGGTGGAGGCGGGAATCCCGTGCGTCTCGAAACTGACCAAGGTGCCGTCTATGTCAAAGAAAATTGCTTTTGTCATAATTTATATAGTTAAGTCTGAGGGGTTGAGATAGTCTTGTAAATGGTTGAATTGCAAAGGATTGTTTTGTGGTACCTGCGAGCGTGCTCCGCAGTACCGCCGAGCATGCTCGCAGGTACCGCCGAACGCGCTTCGTGCATCCACGGAGCAAAACCGCCGATGCCAGGCACGGTTTCCGCCTGCAAAAGTAAGAAAATCGGAGGAGATTTCGTACTTTTGCCGCCGTTATTGAATGATATGCTTGCAGTTTTTGATATGAAACAATGGCTTCTCTTGCTCTCCTTGTTTATGGTGGCCGCCTGTCGTCCCGGAGCGGACGACCTTGACTTGGTGCGCCGTGCCGATGCCCTGTGGCAGACCGACATGGACAGTGCCGTCGCCCTGCTGGCCCGGGTGGAGCGGCCCGAACTGCTGCCCCGCCGTGAGTTGCTGCATTATGGCTGGCTGACGGCTTGCCGGCATTATGAGGACAATGCCTCCCTGTCCGAGGACTCCCTGGTCCTCCCCGCCTTCGACTATTTCACGGCGCAAGGCGACACCGCCCGCCTCCTGACTTCCTACCTGCTGAAGGCCGCCTATCTGCACGCCCACGGCCGCCACGATGAGGAACAGGCCGTGCTGGACAGCGGCAATGTCCGTGCCCTGTCGGTGGGCGACCGCCGATGGGCAGGCGATTTCCTGGCGGAGAAGGGCGAGTGCTACGTCTATGCCTACAAGGATTACCGCCGTGCCGCCGATGCTTATCGCCGTGCCCTGTCCCTGCGGGAGACGGCCGACAATCACTTCTCGTTGGGTATCACGTTGGGATTGCTGAAGGAAGATTCTGCCACGTGGCACACCAACCGCAGCGTCACCTTGGCCCTGCAACGCGGCGATTCCGCCCGCGCCCTCCACTACTTGCGCAACCACGCCCAGTTGCTGGTTTACGTCGCGCCCGACTATCGTGCGGCCATCGCCCTGTTTCACCGTCTGATGCGCCTGACGGACAATCCGGAGGTGTTGGACATTTCCTGTACCACGATGAGCGAATGCTTCCTCAAGCTGGGGCAACTGGACTCGGCCCAATACTATTTGGATAAAGGCCGGGAATATCTTCGCCGCCGCCGTGACAAATTTGTTACCGCCGAGAACCAAGTTGGCTACCTGCAAGGCGTGCTGGACTATACCCGTACGGGCACCTTCGACTACCTCGACCTGATGCGCTACAACGACTCGGTGGGCAACGCCCTCTATGCCCACCGCAGTGCCGTCCGCCAGAAGGACCGCGCCCGCAACGAATTGTCCGAAGCCAACCTGCGCCTCTTGGTGGACCGCCAGCGGATGCAGCTCTGGCTGCTGGGCGCGTTGCTGTTGCTGTTGCTCGCCGGGGGAGGGGGAGTCTGGCTTTTCCGCCGCCGCCGCAACCGCCTGATTGAGGCCGAGGAGCGCATCGAGACCCTCGACCGCCTGCTGGCCGAAGCCACCGTCGCCACGCCGTCCGCCCCTGCCGCGCCCGAGGGGGACGACCGCCTGTTCCGCCGCATCCTCTTGCAGCAGTTGGGGCTGATACGCCTCGTGGCCGGACAGCCCACGGCGCAAAACCAGGAACTGCTGCGCCGCGTCTCCACCCTGCCGCATCCGAACGAGGCAGTGGAGGGGCTACTGGTGTGGGACGACCTCTATCCCGTCATCGACCGTGTGTACGACGGCTTCTACTCCCATCTGCACGCCCGCTTCGGCTCCCTGCTGACGGACAAGGAGGAGCAACTCTGCTGCCTGCTCCGCGCCGACTTCACGACCAAGGAAATCAGCGTCCTCACCGGGCAGAGCATCCCCACCATCTACCAGCGAAAGACCACCATCCGCAAGAAGCTGGGAATGGACGAGAAGGGGGACATCGTGGCGTTTGTGCGGGAGTGATATGGGGGACTGGAAACGGGATTTATATTTAGGCGCGGATTACGCGGATTTCACGGATATATATTTATGATTGGTAAGAACAATGGCATTCCTGATTCAATGGTAAGATTAATCCGTGAAATCCGCGTAATCCGCGCCTAAATAATCCGAAAAACTCCTTTGAGGCCGGATATAACCCCGGAAACACGCAATATAGAGTCCGAAACCACTACCGCGCTGATTATCAGCAACCCCTCCTCTCCTACTATAGACTTTTTAGTTCCCGATATAGAGCGTTTGAGACGCTTCCTGCCCGTAACTTTGCAGCAGAAAATCAAACTGAAAAGCTATGGATATGAAACGAACCCTCTGCCTCCTGGCGGCTCTCTTCCTGCTGACGGGCGCCTTTGCACAAACCGCCCTCACGGGCCGGATTGTGGACGAGAACCAACAACCCTTGCCGTACGCCAACATCGTGCTGCTCTCCCTGCCGGACTCCTCCTTTGTGACGGGCAGCGTCAGCGCGGATGACGGTACGTTTCGGCTGAACGCCGTATGTGATAACCGCCTTATCCGTGTTTCCTCCATCGGTTATGGGACATTATATAAAAGGTGTGCGGGGCAAGACCTCGGCACACTGCAACTGCAGCCCGACGCGCAACTGCTGGGCGAAGTGGTGGTGAAGGCCGACCTGCCCAAGATGCGGGTGAAGGGCGATGCCATCGTCACCACCGTGCAAGGCAGCATCCTGGAGCAGGCCGGCACGGGCAACGACCTGCTGGACAAAATCCCCGGTCTCTCCGCCGAAGAGGGCAGCGTGAACGTCTTCGGCAGCGGGCAGGCCGAGGTCTACATCAACGGGCGCAAGATGCGCAACGCCTCGGAGCTGGACCAATTGTCCTCGGACAACGTGAAGAGCGTGGAGGTGGTGCGCAATCCCGGTGCACGGTATGATGCCGCCGTGCAGGCCGTGGTGCGCATCTACACCAAGAAGCCGCAGGGCGAGGGCTTCGGCGTCAATGAGCGTTTCAGCACCAACTACCGCTACGGCTGGAGCGTGCTGAACCAACTGAACTTGAACTACCGCAAGGGTGGCTTCGACCTCAACGCGATGCTCTACGCCTCGGACAGCCACGGCGAAGACAACAAGGGCGTGGTGCAGGAGACTTTCCTCGACAAGACTTGGCGGCAGGAAAGTTATATCCGCAGCCGCAGCCACTCGCAAAACCTGGAGACCACCCTGATGCTGAACTACCAGTTCAACGACCGCCACTCCCTGGGCGCCTACTACGACTATGACCGCACGCCCAAGAACCTTTGGGACATCCCGCCCCTGCCCACGTCCGTCTATCTGGACAATGAACTCCACGAGACCAGCACGAGCAGCGGTTGGGAAGACCGCACCAGCTACACCCACTCCGCCAACCTCTATTACAATGGCCGCCTGGGCGACTGGACCCTCGACTTCAATGCCGACGGCCTGTGGTCGGCCTCCAAGACCCCGCAGGATATGGTGGAGCAGGTGACGCCCGCCGGCGAATCTGTCCCGCAGGAGCAGACCGTCACCAACCGCACGCTGATGGAGAGCCGCCTCTATGCCGCTAAGCTCGTGGCGGAGCATCCCTTGTGGGGCGGCAATCTTTCATTGGGCGGCGAATACACCTACACCAGCCGCCTGAACCGCTACACCAACGCCGAGGGCATCCTGGAGGACGATGACAGCGACATCAAGGAAAATGCCTGGTCCGCTTTCCTGGAGTACGGGCACAGCCTGGGCAACCTGCAGGCTCGGGTGGGCGTGCGCTACGAGCACCTGGTGTCCGACTACTACGAGCAAGGCCGCCGGGTGGACGAACAGAGCCGCACGTATGACAACGTCTTCCCCTCCCTGTCCCTCTCTATGCCCGTGGGCGACGTGCAGTTGCAGCTGACTTACGCCGGCAGCATCAACCGCCCCGGCTACTGGATGCTGCGCAACAGCGTCACCTACATAAACCGCTATACCTACGAGAGCGGCAATCCCGCCCTGAAGCCCTCGCTGATGAACCGCCTCTCGCTGGACGCCGCCTGGAAATGGCTCTACCTGAACCTGGGCTACCGCCACGTGCGCGACGGCTTCCTCTACCACGGCGGCACGTACACGGACGAGAACCCCGCCATCAGCCTCCTGCAGTATGTCAACACCACCGATGCCGACTACCTCAACGCTTCGCTCACCCTGGCCCCCACCATCGGCCCGTGGTCACCCCAGTTCACGGCGATGCTCTCCAAGCAGTGGTTCTATGTGGACACGCCCGACGGGCACAGGAACTTCGGCAACCCCGTCGCCTCCTTCGTGTGGGACAACCACTTCCGCCTGCCCCTCGGCTTCCGGCTGGACATCGACCTCAGTGCCACGACGCGCGGCCACCAGGAGAGCTTCCGCGTCCTCCGTCCCTCCTGGGGTATGGATGCCTCGCTCCACAAGGGCTTCCTGGACGACCGCCTCACCCTTCAGCTGCAGGCCACCGACCTCTTCAACTCCACCCAGGCGCCCCTGACCCTCTACAGCGGCAACCGCCTGATGACCGTCGACCAAGAGTCGCGCCGACGCATCCGCTTCACCCTGCGCTACAAGTTCAATGCCGCCAAGAGCAAGTACAAAGGTACGGGAGCGGGACAGGAGCAGCGCAGCCGAATGTAGGCCCCCAAGCCACCTTGACCGTGTCTCCTGCGTATGGAGGGACAGCCTTCCTTGGGACTTGAATATAAAAAGGTGCCACCTTTTTCACAAAGAGGTGCCACCTTTTCCATAAAGAGGTGCCACCTTTTTTATAAAGGGGTGCCATCTTTTTATGTCCGAGGTGCGGACGAGGCATCCTCTTGGTATCGGGAAGAACTGCCCTTCCCGCCGGGAAGGCTTGCCCTTGTCCGTATGTTGTGCAACATATCCCTGCAAATTTGTCCCCTCTTCCCCTTGCGGATGTCCGTCCTTTGCCATATCTTTGTGCTATCAAAATGATATTACTCTAAACACTCGATTATGGATACAAAGGAATTTATTTTCAAGGGTTTCAAGATGAACGGCTTTCTGATGCTGTTCCTTCATCTGATTGTGTTCACGGCGGCCATCGTGGGCTGCTTCGTGCTGGGCGGCGTGCCCCTCTATGTGGCGGGCGGCGTGCTGATTCTTGTCTGGCTCATCCTCTGCGCGGGCTATATGGAGTTGGAGCCCAACGAGGCGCGGGCGATGGTGTTCTTCGGCCAATACAAGGGCACGTTCAAGGAGACGGGCTTCTATTGGGTCAATCCTTTCTATGACAAGAAGAAACTCTCCCTCCGCGCCCGCAACCTCGACGTGGAGCCCATCAAGGTGAACGACAAGGTGGGCAACCCCATCCTCATCGGCCTGGTGCTGGTGTGGAAGCTGCGGGACACGTACAAGGCGATGTTCGAGATTGACGCGCAGACGATGGCTTCCGCCGCCGCCTCGACCCCGGGCAGCAAAGAGGCCACCATCTCCGTGGGCAATGCCGTGGCCAACCGTATGACCGCCTTCGAGAACTTCGTGAAAATCCAGAGCGACGCCGCCCTGCGCCAAGTGGCCGGCCAATACGCCTACGATGACAACGAGGGCGAGGCGGGCGAACTGACCCTCCGCTCGGGCGGCGAGGAAATCAACGAACAGCTGGAGCAGAAGCTGAACGAACGCCTCCTGATGGCCGGCCTGGAAGTGGTGGAGGCCCGCATCAATTACCTGGCCTACGCGCCGGAGATTGCCGCCGTGATGTTGCGTCGCCAGCAGGCATCGGCCATCATCGGCGCCCGCGAGAAGATTGTGGAAGGCGCCGTGTCGATGGTACACATGGCGTTGGACAAGCTGAAGAAGGACAACGTCGTGGACCTGGACGAGGACAAGAAGGCGGCGATGGTGAGCAACCTCCTCGTGGTGCTCTGTGCCGACGAATCCGCCCAGCCCGTGTTGAATGCCGGAACCCTGAATCATTGATGCGTATGAGGAAGCTGACGTTTACCCTCTGCTTGTGCCTGCTCTGCCTCGGGCTTCGGGCACAGACTGCCGACCGCCTGCCGCTGGCCAAGTGTGCCTACCTTTATTTCGTGTCGGGGCAGGGCGAAAGCCTCCGTGCGATGTTGAGCGACGAGATGCAGGCCGCCTTGCCCGCCGAGGCATTGGGCGGGATGTACCAGCAGTTGGTGATGCAGTTCGGCCCCTTGCAATCCACGGGCGATTGGCACCAGGTGGAGGCCGAGGGGCTGGCCGTCTGCTTTTGCGACCTGGCTTTCGAGAAATATACCCTCCGCTTCCAGGCGGCTTTCGATGGGGACGGGCGCATCGCCGGCCTCTTTGTGAAACCCGCCCCGAAGCCTGCCGTGCAGAAGCCCGCCGTCTTCGACAGCCTGAAGATGGAGGAGCGCGACACGGTGGTCGTGTGCGACGGCTTCCGCCTGCCTGCCACGCTGACCTTGCCCCGCCGTGCGGTGGAGGAGGGTCGCCGGGTGCCCTGCGTGGTGCTGGTACACGGCTCCGGCCCGCAAGACCGCGACGAGACCATCGGCCCCAACCATCCCTTCCGCGACCTGGCTTGGGGACTGGCCGGGCGGGGCATCGCCACCCTCCGCTACGACAAGCGCACCTATGTATATAAAGGCAACAGCGTCCCCGAAGGCCGTCGGCTTGACCTCGACGTGGAGACCGCGGACGATGCCGTGGCCGCCGTGGCTTTGGCGCAATCCTTGCCCGGGGTGGATGCGGACAGCGTCTACCTGCTGGGGCACAGCCAAGGCGGAATGTTGGCACCGCGCATCGCCGCACGGGCATCCCGCTTGGCAGGCGTCATCCTGCTGGCCGCGCCCGCCCGTCCGCTGGAAGACCTGCTGCTGGAGCAAGTGACTTACCTGAACAGCCTCGCCCCCTCGGAGAAAGGCCGCCGGCAAGTGGCCGACCTGCAACGGCGCGTGGAGAATGTGAAGCGGCTGGGCACGTCCGCCTTCTGCGACACCATCCCCTTCCCGTTCGACGCGCCGCGCTCCTATTGGGCCGACATCATCGCCTGCCGCCCCGTGGAGGACGCCGCCCGCCTGACGCTTCCCCTGCTGGTGCTCCAGGCCGAACGCGATTACCAGGTGACGATGCAGGATTTCGCCCTGTGGCGCGCGGCCCTCTTGAAGCGTCGCAACGCCTCGTTCAAGTCCTATCCCAAGCTGAACCACCTCTTGCAGGAAGGCACGGGCAAGGCCACGCCCGACGAATACCAGCAACCTTCGTCCGTCCCCGCCTACGTGCTGGACGACCTGGCCCGCTTTGTCCGCACCGGCCAACTATAGTGGTGAATGATTAATGGTTAATGTGCAATGGCAACGAAGAAAGAATCGACAACCAAGACCTTTGTCCTGCGTGTGGATGCCGCGACGATGGATGCCCTTGAGAAGTGGGCAGCCGACGAGTTCCGCAGCATCAACGGCCAGCTTCAGTGGATTATCACCGAGGCCCTGCGCAAGAATGGCCGGCTGAAGAAGTCGCGCCCAACCCCGTCTGAACCTCCTAAAGAATAATATCGCTTATGAAACTCATCAACCTCGGTTCCCGCGTCCCGCAGGACGTGCCCAATGTCCGCTTCCGTCCTGTCCTTGTCGACCATCTGCTGGAGTTGGCCGCCTTCCTGCCCGTGCTGGCCAACTGGATATACATATTATATAAGTACCGCCAGACCGGTGGCGACATCCCGTCCGATTTGTATGAGGCGGGCGGGACAGCCTTGTTCCTCTTCCTGCTGTTGGGGGCTTGCGGCTATTGTCCCCTGCGCTGCATCAACTTCCCCTTCCGGGTGAAGCCGCACAATGTGGTCTACCAATACGTGCTGGCCCTGCGCCTGGTGCGGGTGACGAACATCATCTTCTGCCTGCAATTCCTCTTTGTCACGCTCTCCTTGTATCATCCTCGGGCAACCATCGGCTGTGCGCTGTGCATCGGGCTGTTCATCCTTGCCTTCATCGGCTATATGGTGCTGGCGTGGCGGCATAAGTGAAACGCCGTTCTTTATTCTTACCTACCTGTTACCAATCCCTTCCCGATTATACTCTTTTTTAGGTATTGCCCCACTTTTTAACTCGCCCTACCTTTGCTGCCGATAAAAGCAACCAATAGTAAGGCAAGAAATGAAAAGATTAACAGGTTTATGTATGTTGTGCTTCCTCCTCTCCGTCAGCGGAGTACGGGCGGAAGAACCGGAAAAGGGAGATGCCGGGGAAGCCAAGGAAACCACGCTGGTGCAACGCGCCAAGCAGAAGATTGCGGCCACGGCCGGGGACGATTACGAGAAATTCCGCGTGGGCGGCTATGGTGAAGTGGTGGCCGCCTTCAAGGACTACGGCATCAACCGCTTCTACGGCGGCGACAACGGCAACCGCAGGACGCATCGCAACACCATCTCCATCCCCCGCTTCGTGCTGGCCTTTGACTACAAGTTCACGTCCAAATGGATATTGGGCGCGGAGATAGAGTTCGAGTCCGGCGGCACGGGCACAGCCCTCGAACTGGAGAACGCGGAGAACGGCGAATACGAGACCGAGCTGGAGAAGGGCGGCGAAGTGGCCTTGGAGCAGTTCCACATCACGCGCCTCATCCATCCCGCCTTCAATGTCCGCGTCGGTCACATGGTGTTGCCCGTCGGCCTGACCAACGCTCATCACGAACCCATCAACTTCTTCGGCACCGTGCGTCCCGAGGGCGAAACGACCATCCTGCCTTCCACGTGGCACGAGACGGGCATCGAGTTCTTCGGCACCGTGGGGCGCGGCTATGCCACCTTCGATTACCAAGCCTTCATCACGGCGGGCCTGAACGCCAACGGCTTCGACCGCAACACGTGGGTGGGCAGCGGCAAGCAGGGATTCTTCGAGGAAGACAACTTCACCTCGCCTGCCTACGTCGTTCGCCTGGACTACCGTGGCGTGCCGGGCCTGCGCCTGGGCTCCTCCTTCTACTATTGCGCCAACACGGCCGCCAATTCGGACAAGCTGCAGACCTACTCCAACATCAAGCGGGCACCCCTCCGCATCTACACCGTGGACGGCGAGTATAAGAACAAGTACGTGACCGCCCGCACCAACTTTGTCTTTGGCAACCTGACCCACTCCAAGGCCATCAGCAGCACCAACGCCGGACAGTCCGGCAACTCGCCTTACAGCCGCGTGGTGCCCGTGGCCAAGCGTGCCGTCAGCTATGCCGGCGAGGTGGGCCTGAACCTGCGTTCCCTTTGCGGCAGCAGCCCGAAGGTGCCCGTCATCTATCCCTTTGCCCGTTATGAGTACTATAATCCGCAGGAAGAAGGCGAGGCTGGCCAGATTATGGACCCGCGCAACCAAGTCAGCCTATGGACCTTCGGCCTCAACTGGTTCGCCCTGCCCAACCTGGTGGTGAAGGCGGACTATATGACGCGCCAGATAGGCACGAGCAAGGTCTTCGGCACGGGCAAGTATAACAGCGAGAACGAGTTCTCCATCGGCATAGCCTACGTGGGCTGGTTCTTCAAGAAATAATCACTTAACATTATAATAAGCAAAGAACATGAAGAAGACTTTCCTTTATGCAGCAGCCATGACGCTCTGCTTGGGTTTCGCTGCCACGGCTTGCAGCGATGATGACAACACAGGTAACGGTGGCAACACCGGCGGTTCCACGGTGGAAGAGATAGACATCACCGCAGAGAATGCCTCCAACTGGTATGCCTACATGGGCGAGGTGGCCCGCCTGCTGGACCGCGACGCCTCCGACCTCTACAGTTACTGGAGCGAGGAGTACAACAACAGCGGCCACAGCTATGCCGAGATTTTCAAGAACCACAACGTGTCCGGCTACTTCCAGACAGCCGCCCTGTGCGTGCAGCAGATCATTGACGGTTGCTATGACATTGCCAACGAGGTGGGCGACGCCAAAATCGGCGACCCGTATGACATGTACGTCAGCGGCGACACGCAAGGTGCCCTCTATGCCGTGGAATCCTGGTTCAGCTGGCACTCCCGCGAGGACTACTCCAACAACATCATCTCCATCTACAGTGCCATTGCCGGGTCGAGGGACGTGACGGTGACCAGTGACCAACTGATGCTGGAAGGTTCGACCGTGGCTCCCAACTCCGTGTACAACGTGCTGAAGGACAACGGCTATGCCGACCTGGCCGATGAGACGATGCAGGCCATCAAGAAGGCGCACGATGCCATCCTGGCCATCCCGGCTCCCTTCCGCAGCCACATCAACAGCCAGGAGGCGTTGGATGCCCAGGAGGCTTGCCTGGAACTGGCCACGCTGTTGCAGAACCAATTGCGCGGCGTCTTCGATGCCGGGCAACCCTTGGCCAGCGATGAACTGCTGAACGGCGTGGTCAACACCTACGTGGACGACGTGGTATTGCCCACCTACCTCGACCTGAAAAACGCCGCCGCCGAGCTGTATGCCGATGTCAAGGCCCTGGCCGAGAACCCCACGAACGCCGCCTTTGAGTCCGTGGCCGAGCAATGGATAGTCTCCCGCGCCCCGTGGGAGAAGAGCGAAGCCTTCCTCTTCGGTCCCGTGGCCGACAAGGGCCTCGACCCCAACATGGACAGCTGGCCGCTCGACGCCACCGCCATTGTGAACATCCTGAACACGGGCGACCTGGACCAGCTCATCTGGAACGGCGATTACGACGAGAACTCTTCGTCCATTGCCGACGCGCAGAACGTCCGTGGCTTCCACACGCTGGAGTTCCTCCTCTTCAAGGACGGCAAGGCCCGCACGGTACCGGCCAACTGACAATAAATTCTCTTTTAGCAACCTGGAAAGTAGGGGAGAGCCTCGCCGCCTCCTCTGCTTTCTTGCCACGTACAGACGTTGGTAAGATAAAGCTTATTGAATATGAGATACTTGAGTAAAATAGGACTGATATTGCTGGGCAGTGCCTCCCTGCTGGCCGCCTGCGACACCGGGGACACGTACGACGTGCTGGACATCGAGGTGTCGGACGGCTACGAGCTGTCGGCGGGCACGTCCACCCTCTTCGTGCGTTCGTCCAAGGCGTATGACATGCCGGCCTCGTGGGTGACGGGTGCCTACAACTCGCGCTTCAACAGCGGCGACGGCCTCTATGACGACGTGCGCACCAGCGGCAACACCGAGGGCGGCGGACTGGGACCCGTCTATGCCGGCTACTCCTGCGGCAGTTGTCACCGCAATGCGGGCCGCACCACTCCCACGCTGTGGACCGAGGGCGGCACGGGCAGCACGGGCTTCTCGTCGATGCTGGTCTACGTCAGCCGGAAGAACGGCGCCTTCTTCCGCGACTATGGCCGCGTCTTGCACGACCAGGCCATCTACGGCGTCCGGCCCGAAGGCAAGCTGCACGTCGATTGGCGGTACGAGAAGTTCCGGTTCCCCGACGGCGAGGAGTATGAGCTGGCCGCGCCCACCTACACCATCACCGAGTGGTATGCCGACAGCATCGCGCCCGAAGACCTGTTCTGCACCGTCCGCATCCCCTTGCGGCACGTGGGCATGGGGCAGATGATGGCCATCGACACCAAGGAGATTGAAGCCCTGGCCGCCCGGAGCAACTACCCGGAATACGGCATCAGCGGCCGCTGCAACTACATCACCGAGAAGGGCGTGCGCGGCGTCGGCCTCTCCGGCAACAAGGCGCAACACCTGGACCTGACCGTCGAGCTGGGCTTCTCCAGCGACATGGGCGTCACCAACAGCCGCTATCCCGAGGAAATCTGCGAGGGGCAGGCGCAAATCAGCCAGGGCAGCATGATGGGCCTCAGCTATGACCAACTGGACATCTCCGCCGAGGACATGGAAGACGTGGACCTCTACATGCAGACCCTCGGCGTGCCCGCCCGGCGCGACGTCAACGACCCGCAGGTGCAGCTGGGCGAACAGATGTTCTACGAAGCCAAGTGCCACCTGTGCCACGTCACCACCCTGCACACTAAGACGCGCGGCTCCACCCTGCTGATGGGCACACACCTGCCCTGGCTGGGCGGGCAGACCATCCACCCGTATTCCGACTTCCTGCTGCACGACATGGGCAGCGAAATCATGGGCATCGGTCTGAACGACAACTACGTCAGCGGCCTGGCCCGAGGCAACGAGTGGCGCACCACCCCGTTGTGGGGCATCGGCCTGCAGGAGATAGTGAACGGACATACCTACTTCCTGCACGACGGCCGGGCGCGCAACTTCGTCGAGGCCATCATGTGGCACGGTGGCGAGGGCGAGGCGTCCAAGAACCTCTTCAAGAACATGACGAAGACGGAGCGCGACGCACTGGTGCGCTTCCTGCAATCGCTGTAGCCGATGGGCGGAAGCGTGTGTATAAGGAAGGAAAGTTCCATCAGTCATGGAACTTGGTTCCACCGGCGTTGGAACTCGGTTCCATCAGTACTGGAACTCGGTTCCATCGGTGCTGGAACCCGATTGGTTCAATACATAAGACAACAACTCTTAAAACGATAAACAGATGCATTTACTGAAAAGAATACTGATTCTCGCCCTCCTGGCCTTGCTCTTGCCGACGGCCCTGTGGGCGCAATACGAAGAAGAGACAGCCAACGGCGTCGTGTCGTTGGCAGGCCGCGAAGGCTTCTCCATTGAGACGAAGAAAGGCGATTTCGTCTTCAAGCCTTACCTGCTGGTGCAGGCCAGCGCCAACTACAACTGGTATGACGACGAGGGCCTGGACCCCGCCTATAACCAGGACAACGTGGCCAACAGCGGCTTCGCCATCCCCTACGCCGTGCTGGGCTTCACGGGCAAGGCGTTCGACCGGGTGACGTTCAACCTCAGCCTCAATGCCGCGGCCAGTGGCGGCGCCCTGCTGCAGCAGGCATGGTTCGACGTGGCCTTCAAGCCGCAATTGGCCTTGCGCGTGGGCAAGTTCAAGACACCCTTCTCGCACGCCTACCTCACTACGCTGGGCGAGGCTTTGCTGCCGCAGATGCCCCTGTCGCTCACTACGGCGGTCATCATGCCCTATTCGCTCAACGCCGTGATGCCCAACATCGGCACGGGCTTCGACCTGGGCGTGGAGCTGCACGGCCTGGTGCAGGATAGATTCGGCTACGAGGTGGGCATCTTCAACGGCACGGGCGCCTCGGTCAACACGGCGGGCAAGACCTTCAGCGACGACTGGCACATCCCCTCCCTGCTCTATGCCGGACGCTTGACCTACATGCCGCACGGCGTGATGCCCGCCACGCAGGGCAATCCCAACCGGCTGCGCGAGAACAAGCTCCTCATCGGCCTCTCCGCCTCCCTCAATGTGGAGAGCGAGTATGAGAGCACCAACGACACCCGCGTCGGCGTGGAGTTTGCTTGGCTCTACCACAAGCTCTACCTGGCCGCCGAGGCCTATTGGATGCACGTGGGCTTCACGGAGCGGCAGAAGATTGACGAGACCTACAACTTCCTGGGCGGATACGTGCAGGGAGGCTACTTCGTGGCGCCGCGCCTCCAGGTGGCTGCGCGGTATGACTTCTTCAACCGCAACGGCATGGACACCAACGGCTTCCTCAACATGCCCGCCGTGGGGCTGAACTACTTCTTCAAGGGGTGCAACCTCAAGCTGCAGGCCATGTACCAGTACGTGGGCCGTGCCGGGCACGACGACCAGTTGGACCGCGACAACGACAACCTGGGCCTGGCCACGCACAGTGCCACCGTACAGCTGCAATATTCCTTCTGACCTAATCCGGAGCGTATGAAGAACTTTGCAAGCAAGTTGATAGGCTGGGCGGCAGGAGCGTTGATGCTCGCTGCGTGCGACGACGGCCGCCTCTATGCCGACCGCCTGATTATCCCCGAAGAGGGGCGCGTGGTGAAGCTCACCGCCACGCTCAGCGGACTGGACACGTGGACGGACGGATACAGCATCGTCCTGGCCGGCTTCGAGGCGGGCAGCGACTATGCGGTCATTGCCAAGTCCGTCCAGGCTGCGGAGGACGGCACGGTGGACCTCACCATGTCCGGCGTGCCGGCAGAGGTCACCACCCTCGAAGTCTGCGTGGTCAACCGCATCCGCAAGCGGGTGGCCACCTACCATGCCCTGGATTGCTCCATGCTGGACGAGGACACCCTCCGCATTGACGCGGGCACGCAGGACGTGGGGATGTTCGCCACCATCCAGCGGGACATCTTCGACCGCACCTGCACCGGATGCCACGGCCAGGGGCGTTGGCTCGACCTCAGTCCCGGTGCCAGTCACCGGACGCTGGTGAACCAGCCTTCCACCGTGTTCGAGGGGCGGACGCGCGTCCTGCCCGGCGATGCCGCCGCGAGCGTGCTCTACACCATCCTCACCACCGGCGAGAGCGCGGACCTGGGCACGGACCATCAGACGCAGTTCACCCTGAGCGAAGAGCAGTTCTCCCTGATTGGGGACTGGATAGACGGCGGGGCCGGGGAATAGCCTGGTGCTTTTTCCGGCGTTGCCTGTGGGTTTAATGCCCTTTAATGACTAATTTTGCACAATGAATCTAAGGATATATCGATATGAACGATAACTACAATACTTTCAACTCCATGGAAACGGCTTCTGCGCTGGCCGAGGTGTTCACGTTCCAACCTCCCGGCGGTGTGGCCGAATACCATGTCACCGTCCGCGTGACGGACACCCGGCTTCCCTTCGCCGAACAGGCGCAGGCCGTGCTGTCCGCCTTCTACACGCTGCTGGACGGCAGGCTGAAGGGCGCGGTGCCCGTCTTTGCCCGCTGTTTCCTGAGCGATGCCGCCAACCAGGCCGACCCCTTGCTGGGCCTGATGCCCGATGCCATCGACTTCCCCCTCTCCATCGTGGAGCAAGCCCCGCTGAACGGGACCAAGATAGCCCTGTGGGTCTGGCTGCAGACCGATGTGCAGAGCCGGGTGTTGCACAACGGCCTCGTCGAGGTGAAGCACGGCGCCTATCGTCACCTGTGGGGAGCGAGCGCCTGCAACCGTGCCGCCAATTCGGAGTACCAGACCCGCCTGTTGCTCAACGACTACGTGATGCAACTGATGGAGCAAGGCTGCAAATTGGCCGACAACTGCGTGCGCACGTGGTTCTTCGTGCAGAATGTGGACGTCAACTACGGCGGCGTGGTGAAGGCGCGCAACGAGGTCTTCGTCACGCAGAACCTGACGGAACGGACGCACTACATCGCCAGCACGGGCATCGGTGGCCGTCATGCCGACCCCAAGGTGCTGGTGCAGATGGACACCTACGCCGTGGACGGCCTCCGTCCCGGCCAGATGGGCTACCTCTACGCCCGTACCCACCTGAACCCCACCTACGAGTACGGCGTCAGCTTCGAGCGCGGCGCGTATGTGGACTACGGCGACCGTCGCCACGTCTTCATATCCGGGACAGCCAGCATCAACAACAAGGGCGAAATCATGTACCCGCGCGACATCCGCCGGCAGACCGCCCGCATGTGGGAGAATGTGGAGGCCCTCCTGACCGAGGCGGGATGCACCTACGACGACGTGGGCCAGATGATTGTCTACCTGCGCGACGGGGCGGACCATGACGTGGTGAAGGAGCTGTATGACGCCCGCTTCCCCTGTGTGCCGAAGGTCTTTGTACACGCTCCTGTCTGCCGGCCGGGTTGGCTCATCGAGATGGAGTGCATGGCCGTGAAGGCGCAGGAGAACCAGGACTACGCCCCGTTCTGATGAAGCGTTTCATTCTTTTCATATATGGTGCCCTGGTGGTCGTGCTGGCGGTGGCGACGTTTGTCGAACAGGCCCGCGGCACGGCCTTCGTCGGGGAACATGTCTACCACACGGCTTGGTTCTGCACGTTGTGGGGCGTGCTGGCCGCGTTGACGTTGGTGGCTTGCCTCCGGTTGCGCCTGTGGCGGCGCGTGCCGTTGCTGCTTTTGCATGGCTCCTTCCTGGTCATCCTGGGGGGAGCCTTCCTCACGTTTATGGGCGGGCAGCAGGGCGTGGTCCATTTGGAGGAGGGACAGGCGACCGACCGCTTTATGCTCCGGGACAGTGGCGAGTTGTTTCCGCTGCCTTTCACCCTGCGGCTGGACAGCTTCCGCGTGCAGTGCTATCCCGGTACGGACGCGCCGGAGGATTACATCAGCTACGTTCGCCTGTCCGTGCCTTCCGGCGGGGAGCGGGCGACCACCGTCTCGATGAACCGCATCCTCACGTGCGAGGGTTATCGTTTCTACCAGTCTTCCTACGATCCCGACGGGCGGGGCAGTTGGCTGTCCGTCAACCACGACCCGTGGGGCATCGGGGTGACTTATGCGGGCTATGCCTTGTTGGGACTTTCGATGTTGTGGGTTTTGCTTGGCAGGGGCGGGGAGTTCCGCCGATTGTTGCGGCATCCGTTGTTGCGCAAGGGCGGTTTCCTGGCCGTGTTCCTCCTGTTGGGGACAGCGGTGGCCGTGCAGGCACAGGGACGGAAGTTGCCCGTGCTGAAGCAGCGGCAGGCGGACAGCCTGGCGGCGGTGCAGGTCATCTATCACGACCGCGTGACACCCTTCAACACCTTGGCGCGCGACTTCGTGCTGAAGCTGACAGGCCGTCCGACGTACAAGGGCCTGACTCCCGAACAGGTGGTGGGCGGCTGGCTGCTGCATCCCGAGGTGTGGAAGGACGAGCCGATGATTCGCATCAAGAGCGCCGCCCTGCGCCGCCGCTTGGGATTAGAAGGTGACTTTGCCCGCCTGTCGGACCTGTTCGACGGGCAGACGTACCGCTTGCAGGCGTATTGGGATGCCTCGGCGGGGCAGGCGGGCGACAAGCTCTCCCCCCTGGAGAAAGCCATCGTGGAGACGGACGAGAAGGTGGGACTCATCCTGATGTTGCAGAACGGCACGCTGATCCGCCCTTTGCCCGCCAATGGCAGCGTCGCGCCGCTGTCCGACGTGAAAGTCCGCGCCGAGCTGCTCTACAACCGCATCCCGTTCAGCCAGGTGCTGTTCATGTTCAACCTGACGATGGGCCTGCTGGCTTTCGGTCTGTTGCTCTACAAGGGTACGAGGCGCATCCCACCTGCCGGCCGGGCTTTCCGGGCGATGGAGCGGGTGTTCACGTGTGCCTTGTGGGTGGCCTTGCTGTTTCAGGCTGCAGGCTACGCTTTGCGGTGGTACATCGGCGGGCGCATCCCGCTGGGCAACGGCTATGAGACGATGCAGTTCCTGGCCTTGGCCACGTTGTTGCTGTCGGGGCTTTTCCGGCGGCGGTTCCCCTTCACCTTGCCGTTCGGCTTCCTGCTTTCGGGCTTCGCCCTGCTGGTTTCCTGGTTGGGACAGATGAATCCGCAGATCACGGCGCTGATGCCGGTGCTGGTGTCGCCGTGGCTCAGTTCGCACGTGTCATTGATCATGATGTCCTACGCCCTCTTCGCCTTTATGATGCTCAATGGCGTGCTGGCTCTCTGCCTGCGGCGCGAGGCGTTACGCCTGATGCTGCTCAGCCGCCTGCTGCTCTATCCGGCGGCGTTCTTCCTGGGTGCGGGTATCTTCCTGGGCGCCATCTGGGCCAATGTGTCTTGGGGGCATTATTGGGCGTGGGACCCCAAGGAGGTTTGGGCGCTCGTCACGTTCATGGTCTATGGCGTGGCCTTCCATGCGCGGAGCCTGCGGTGTTTCCGCCGTCCCGTCTTCTTCCATGTTTATATGATTGCCGCCTTCCTGACGGTGCTGATGACGTATTTCGGGGTGAATTACGTGTTGGGCGGGATGCACAGTTATGCGGGATGATATTTTAGGCGCGGATTACGCGGATTGCACGGATTTATCATTATACCCGGCAATGAAGGACGCTTCATTGATTGCCTGCCAATTAAATATCCGTGAAATCCGTGTAATCCGCGCCTAAATTAATACATATAGGGTTTTACCTATTAATAATGAACGACCTTCCTGTAATATACCTATTTTTGGTGATTGCGCGTCTCCTTGAAACACCGTATCTTTGCAGTGTCAGATTTGAATGAATTAGTTAGTCATAATTACGTAACCACTTTTATGAAGATAAAAGGAATCCCCGCTTCCCGATGTGACATCGCGAGGCGGGGATGTTTTTTACAGTTGTTCCTTGATGTCCTCCAGCGCCACCAGCTTGTTGACGATGGCGTAGATGGTCAGTCCGGCGGGCGAGTGGATTTGCAGCTTGCGGGCGATGTTGCGCCGGTGGGTGATGATGGTGTGCACGGAGAGGTAGAGCTTGTCGGCGATGGCCTTGTTGGTCATGCCCTTCACTACGCAGGTGATGATTTCCTTCTCGCGCTGGCTCAGCAGGTCCTGCCCGTTGTCCTCTTCTTCCTCGTCGGTGTGGAGGAGGTGGCTGATTTGCGCGGCGATGGTGTCCGTGTCGTCGCAGATGGAGAAGTGGCCGTCGTAGGTCTTCAGCACGTTGGGGTCGATGACGGTGCTCACCAGGGCCATGTACCTGATGTGGGGCTTGTTGTGCGCGGTCTTGACCGAGCGCAGGTCGAACCAGCCGCCGAAGGTGGGGTTGGCGATGACGATGTCCGGCGTGTGCAGTTGCAGGTAGTGCGTCAGCGACTCCGGCGTGGCAATCTCCACGGGTTGCACGTTCAGGTTGGGCAGGCGTTTCAGCACGGCGGCCAGCCCGCTGCGGATGATGACCGAAGTCTCGGCTACGGCTATTTTCAGTGAATTATTGTTCATCTTTCAGTTTCCTTTCCATTTGCGTCACGGCGGGGACAAAGAGGTAGTCCTCCACCTGGCAGTGTGAAGCAAGGTCCTGTTCGCAGTTGAAGATGTCGAACAAGACGGCGTTGAGCAGGTTGTTGTTGCCTTTCTCCGGATAATATTTGATGATGATGTTCTTCAGTTCCGTCAGCTTCGTGTCGATGCTGTTGTGCTTGCTCACGAAGGTGGCGATGTTGAAGCGGTCGGAGAGGTG
This sequence comes from uncultured Bacteroides sp., assembly GCA_949292025.1. GTDB lineage: Bacteria > Bacteroidota > Bacteroidia > Bacteroidales > Bacteroidaceae > Bacteroides. The sequence continues at coordinate 81,919 of CASEYC010000097.1, forward strand.
GCCCGCCAGCAGCCCGTCCACGTAGGTGAAGACGGCCTCGTTCTCGTACTCCATGTGGCGGCGCACCTCCTTGGCGTATTCGTCGAAGTAGCGCAGGATGAGGAAGGCCACGCCGTTCGCCTCCGAGCAGTCGATGGCCTCGATGAGCTTGCGGCGGATGGCAGGCAGGTTGAAGTCCAGGAAGTAGGTGTGCGCCTGCTTCAGGTAGTCCATCAGGGCGGGCAGCGAGAAGTCGGTGTCGCCCTCGTCGTAGGTGCATTGTCCCTCGGTGATAAAATTTGCCACGGCCAGGAAGGTGTTGCAATCCACGCCCTGCGCCTCGCAGACGTCTCGGACGGTCTTGTCGCCGAAGCCCAGCGAGAGGCCGAAGCGGCTCATCACCATCAGCAGGGAGTAGTTGTCGCAGATGAGGTCGCTCATCTTGTCCGTCGCGCGGTATTTATGGGTTTCGTTCATTGTCAGTCAGTCATTAAAAAGGTCCTTTTCAACCTGCAAAGTAAGGACTTTTCGCCCGCATTTCCAATCCCCATTTGTAGGTATTTTGCCCGCAGGATTACCTACGTTTGCTTAGGCGTGCTTCCGAGCGTGCTTACCCGTACCTCCGCCCGTGCTTGGGCGTACCCCCGCCCGCGCTTACCCGTGCCTCCGCCCGTACCCGGAGATACACTTGTCCGGGGTTCTCTGCAACTTCTTGTTTATCAGGCTTAATGAAAAGATATAGTTATATAACTAAGCTCTTTAGTTATTATTAACGCCGCAGGTTTGGCGCGTAACTAAAAAATCCCGTTATTTGTCCCCTGAAAGGAGATTTGTATGAAAAGATTAACTGCCAAAGAAGAAGAGGTAATGGGCTGGTTCTGGGAGAAAGGCCCGTTGTTCGTGCGCGAGCTGCTGTCGTTCTACGACGAGCCGAAGCCGCATTTCAATACCCTGTCCACCGTCGTGCGGGGCTTGGAAGAGAAGGGTTTCGTGGGTCACAAGGCTTACGGCAACACCTATCAGTATTATGCCACGGTGTCGCGCGACGACTACCGCCGGGGTACATTGCGCGGTGTTATCAGCAAGTATTTCGACAATTCCTACCTGGGCGTGGTCTCCACGCTGGTGCAGGAGGAGAAGATTTCGGTGGAAGAATTGAAAGCACTCATCAAGCAGGTGGAGGAAGGGCGATGAAACGGATAGCATTGGTGATAGGGCTGCTGTGCGTGAAGTCATTAACCATTGACCATTAATCATTAATCATTAACCATTAATCATTAACCATCATCATCATGGGCACCTTCTTAGTCTACATCCTCAAGTCCTCCCTTTGCTTGGCGGCCTTTTACTTGTTCTACCGCCTGCTGCTAAGCCGCGAGACCCTGCACCGCTTCAACCGCATGGCCTTGTTGGGTGTGCTGTTGCTCTCCGCTGTGGTACCCCTGATAGAGGTCAGCACGGAGCAACCCACGGGTGTGGGGCAGGGGATGCTGACGCTGGAAGAGTGGCTGGTCCTGTCCGAAGCGATGCCCGAGGTGCCGTCCACTCCCGTGGAGGAGGCGAGAGCTGTGTGGCCGCTGGTGTTGCTGGCGGTGTATGGTGTGGGCGTGCTGTTCTTTCTGGGGCGCAATCTGTTGTCGCTCATTCGCTTGGGGCAATTATTGCGGGGGACGCGGCGCGAAGACATCCACCGGTACGTGGCAGACGCGCCGCGGATACTGCTCTTCGTACACGAGCGGGGCATCGCGCCCTTCAGTTGGATGCGGTACATCGTTATTGCCCGGAAGGATTTGGAGGAAGATGGACGGCCCATCCTGCTGCACGAACTGGCACACATCCGCCTGGGGCATTCGTGGGACATTCTGCTGGCCGACCTCTGTTGCTTCGTGCAGTGGTTCAATCCCGCGGCGTGGCTCTTGAAGCAGGAGTTGCAGGCGGTGCACGAGTATGAGGCGGACGAGGCGGTGCTCTGCGCGGGCGTCAATGCAAGGGAATATCAGTTGTTATTAATAAAAAAGGCCGTTGGCACAAGGCTCTACTCTATGGCCAACAGCCTGAATCACAGTAAACTTAAAAAACGTATCACTATGATGCAAAGAAGAAAATCCAATCCGTGGGCACGCGCGAAGCTTCTCTATGTGCTTCCGCTGGCAGCCGTGGCGGTTGCCGCTTTTGCCCGGCCCGAAGTATCGGGAGTAAGTAATCAGCTTTCAGCCGCCAAAGTTACGGATTTGGCGGAGATTATGAAAGCGGAAAGTGTGAAATCTGCGCTTGTGCCGCAAGACACGGCGCGAAAAGTGAATCAATTCTACCAGGTACATAGTGGCGCATCGGGCGAGACTCGTGCCGGTTTGGAGGCCTTGGTAACGTACTTTAATAAACACGTCAGCCAATCAGTGGCAACAGAGGAGGGTGTCCCAGACAAGATGCTCATGCGGCTTGTGTTTAATCAAGGCGGGGAGCTTGCAGAGGTCAAAGTGCTGGAGGGTGTAGATCCGGCCACCGATGCTGAGGCCGTTCGTGTGATGAGGAACATACCGCGCTCGGTTTCAGAAAAGCTGAAGGGAGATACTATAGCCTTTGCTTTCACAGTACCCGTCAAATTTTCCGTAGCTCCCCTGAAAGAGGGAATGGGGCAGTCTGGCTCGGTGGTGACCATTGGCGATAAATCTTCGCTTGCGCCACAGGACATGGCGAAATCTTCCCGCTCTCAACGTGGTGCGACTAATGTGCCGCGGTTGGAGGATTTCCGTGTTCCGGAGTTTCCGGGTGGCCGCGAGGCTCAGATGAGATTCTTGGCAGACAACATGCGCTATCCGCAGGAAGCCCGGGAAAAGGGCATTGAAGGAAAGGTCATCGTGAAGTTCTCCGTGGCCGATGATACGGGGGAAATCCTGAACCCGCGGGTCATCCGCAGCGTGCATCCGGCCTTGGATGCAGAGGCTCTCCGACTGGTGAAAGCTATGCCGCGTTGGACGTGGATAGGAGATCTGGAGAAGAAAAAACTTAAGTCCGTGGAAATAGAGCAGCCCATCGAGTTCAGACTGGATGGCAAGAATACGTCCGAGGTGTATGACATGGTGGCGGAGGCTCCCCAGTTCCCCGGCGGCTCCAAGGCGATGAGGGAATATCTGAAGACGAACATGCGCTATCCGCAGATAGCCAAGGAGAACGGGATACAAGGACGTGTCATCCTGCAATTCGTGGTGGACGAGACGGGAAAGGTGCGTGACCCCAAAATCCTGCGCAGCGTAGACCCGGCTTTGGATGCCGAGGCTATCCGCTTGGTGGAGGCGATGCCGCTGTGGACGCCCGGCAAGCAGGATGGCAAGGCGGTGGCAGTACGGTTCACGGTGCCGGTTGCATTTTCGCTGCAGGAAGATGGTAAACTTCCCCAAAAATCCAAGTCTGTTTGGGCTATAGACGGGAAGATTGTGCCCTACGAGCAAGTCAAGGCGATGGATTCTTCGGAGATAGCCACCATACATATATGGAAAGGCCAGGATGCCATTGACAGATATGGCGAACAGGTCACGGGAAATGTCATTGAGGTAATCACCAAGAAGGCATCAGATGGAGAAGAAGTCTTGTCCGTGAGTGGTGGGAAAATGAGTGAGTTGTACAAGCATACGGGCATCTTGGGCATCGGCAACCGCAAGACGGGGACTTCCGTGAATCCCGATTCCGTGCTCATCCTTATTGATGGTGTGCCCGCTACCGAAGAAACTTTCCGTGCGCTTTCGCCCGAGAAGATAGCTTCTGTGTCTGTCATGAAAGACGATATGGCGGAAACTTTATCCATCAAGTATGGCAAGAAAGCTCTGAACGGGGTAATGGCGATAAGAACGAAAGATGCGGCTGCCCATTTTTTCTCCCAGAAGGATAACGTGATGATAGCCGTGTCGCCGTCCGACAAGAACGCCGAACAGATAACCGTGGATGGCATCGTGACGGACGAGAAGGGGAAGCCCATCTTGGGAGCCATCGTGCGCCAGGTCAATGCGCCGGAGAAAGGTGTGGTGACCGATGGACAGGGATGCTTCAAGCTGTCCGCGCCCAAGGGGGCAATGTTGGAGGTCGTGTTTGTCGGCTTTCAGTCCGCACGTGTCTTGGCACAACCTAAGATGACGATTAAACTGAAGGCAGAATGAGCCGGTTCTTTACTCTGACACGCGTTCGCGCAGGTAGGCCAGTATTTCCGCTTCCTGGTCGGGATGAAACCAGCGGATGCTGGCATCGCGCTTGAACCACGTCATCTGCTTGCGCGAATAGATGCGCGAGTTCTGCTTGATTTTCTCGACGGCGAAGGGCAGTGTCCATTCGCCGTCGAAGTATTTGAAGAGTTCCTTGTAGCCCACGGTGTTGAGCGAGTTGCACGCCCGTTGCGGGTAGACCCTCCTTGCCTCGTCCAGGAGTCCGTCCGCCATCATCTGGTCCACGCGGCGGTTGATGCGGTCGTAGAGTTCGGCGCGGTCGCGCGTCAGGCCCACCTTGACGATGCGGAAGGGACGTTGCTTGTGCGTCTGCGTGCGGAAGGAGGTGTAGGTGCGCCCCGTCATGTAGCAGATTTCCAAGGCGTGGATGACGCGCTTGGGGTTCTTCAAGTCCACGATGCGGTAGTATTCGGGGTCCATCAGGCGAAGCTCGGCGCAGAGATGCTCCAAGCCTTCGGTCTCGTATTTGTGCAGGAGGAGTTGGCGCGTGTCGGCGTCCACGGTGGGGATGTCGTCAATGCCCCGGCATACGGCATCGACATACATCATTGAGCCGCCCGTCAGCACCACGACGGGGTGGGTGGTGAACAGTTCGCCCAGCAGCCGGAGGGCATCCGCCTCGTATTGCGCCGCGCTGTAGTAATCCGTCAAGGCCAGGGCGCCCACGAAGTAGTGCTTCACGCGCGCCAGTTGTTCGGGGGTGGGAGCCGCCGTGCCGATGGGCAGGTCGGCATAGAGTTGCCGCGAGTCGGCGGAGAGGATGCAGGTGTGGAAAGCCTCGGCCAGGCGCAGGCTAAGTTCTGTCTTGCCTACGCCTGTGGGGCCTATCAGTACAATGAGGGTATCAGTATCTGTCTTCGTCATAGGGGTTTCCGCCTCCGCCTTCGTCGAAGCCGCCGAAGCCGTCCTTGTCAAAGTCCTCCATGTCGAAGTCTTGGTCGCCGTAGAAGTTCTCGTCCAGGTCGAGGGCGGCGGCGTTGGTCTTGGCTTCGAACTCGTTGAAGTCCATCAGTTGCTTGGGCGCATCGCCCTGCTTCTTGGTGCATTTGGCGCCCTTGATATGCTTGCCCGTGATGATTTCGGACAGCTCGATGAAGAAGCAACGCTCCGTCATGATGTCGAAGACGTAGACCAGCTTCTGCTTCTCGTCCTCCACCAGTTCGTTGATGTGCGTGTCGCGCATTACCCAACTGTCCACTTCGGGGTTGTCGTCCATCTCTTCGAGGGTGATTTCCTTCTCCTTCTCCCAGTCTTCGTCGCAGATGAAGAAGGAGGTCATCTGGTCGTCCGTATAACCCACGGACTGGATGATGGCTTCGTGGAAGTCGTAAAATGTGGCGTCCGGGTCAATCTGAATTTCCCGCAGGAAGTTTTCCGCTTCGTCGGATATGAGGGTGAATCTGTAAATCATAGTGGTTTCTCCTTAATTTCTTAACTTCTTTAACTTCTCTAACTCCTTTAACTCCTTAACCTCATTTCCCGCCAGGGATGATGCCGCGTGCCGATTCGCGGATGAAGGTCACGATGTAGTTGATTTCCGGCGTCATTTCCATCTCGTCCTCAATCTTCTTCAGGGCGTCGGTGGTGTTCAGCCCGCTCTGGTAGATGAGACGGTAGGCGTTGTGGATTTGCTCGATGGTCTCGTTGGAGAAGCCCCGCCGGCGCAGGCCCACGATGTTGATGCCCGCGTAGCAGATGGGGTCGCGCCCGGCGATGATGTAGGGGGGCACGTCCTTGCTGAAGCGGCATCCGCCCTGTATCATGCCATATCCGCCCACGCGGCAGAACTGGTGCATCAGCACGCTGGCACTGATGATGGAGTAGTCATCAATGACAATCTCGCCCGCCATCTTCGTGGAGTTGCCGATGATGCAGCCGTTGCCAATCTTTGCGTCGTGCGCCACGTGCACGCCTTCCATCAGCAGGTTGTTGCTGCCCACCACCGTCTTGCCCTTGGCGGCCGTGCCCCGGTTGATGGTCACGTTCTCGCGGATGAGGTTGTTGTCGCCCACCTCGGCCGTGGTCTCCTCGCCCTTGAATTTCAAGTCCTGGGGCACGGCGCCGATGACGGCACCCGGGAAGATGGTATTGCCGTTGCCGATGCGTGCGCCATACAGGATGCTGGCGTTGGGCATAATCTTGTTGTTGTCGCCGATGACCACATTCTTGTCAATGTAGACAAAGGGGGCGATTTCCACGTTTTCTCCGATTTGGGCTTCGGGATGGATATATGCTAAAGGACTAATCATATCTCGTTATTGATTTATTTGTTCTTTACTATCTGCGCCGTGAACTCCGCTTCGCAGACCACCGTCTCGCCCACGAAGATATAGCCCTTCATCGAGGAGATGCCGCGGCGGATGGGAGCCAGCAGCTCCACGCGGAAGATGAGCGTGTCGCCCGGCACCACCTTGTGGCGGAAGCGCACGCCGTCTATCTTGAGGAAGTAGGTGGAGTAGCGTTCGGGTTCGTCCACGGAGTTCAGCACCAGCAGGCCGCCCACCTGTGCCATGGCTTCTATCTGGAGGACGCCCGGCATGACGGGTTCCTGCGGGAAGTGGCCTTGGAAGAAAGGTTCGTTGGCGGTGACGTTCTTGATGCCCACGATGTAGTTGGCGCCCATCTCGATGACCTTGTCCACCAGTTGGAACGGGTAGCGGTGGGGCAGCAGTTCGCGGATGCGGTTGACGTCCATCAGCGGCGCGCGGTTGCAGTCGTAGGCGGGCGCCTGGATTTCGTGCAGGCGGATTTCCTTGCGCATCCGGCGGGCAAACTGGTTGTTGATGGTGTGTCCTGGGCGGGTGGCGATGATGCGCCCCTTGATGGGGCGTCCGATGAGGGCCATGTCGCCGATGACGTCCAGCAGCTTGTGGCGGGCACATTCGTTGGGCCACACCAGCGGCTTGTGCATGATGTATCCCAGCTGTGTGGCGTCCATGTGGGGCACGCCCATCACGTCGGCCAGCTTGTCATAGTTCTCCTGCGACATCTGGCGTTCGTAGATGACGATGGCGTTGTCCAGGTCGCCGCCTTTGATGAGTCCGGCCTGCAGCAGCGGCTCGATTTCGCGCACGAAGACGAACGTGCGGCTGGCGGCTATCTCGTCCTTGAACTTGCCCATGTCTTCCAGCGTGGCAAACTGGTTGGGGATGATGGTGGAGTCGTAGGACACCAGCACGTTGAGGCTGAAGCTCTCGTCGGGCAGGACGATGATGGACGAGCCGGTCTGCTCGTCGCGGAACTCGATCTTCGACTTGATGACGTAGAAGTCCTTCACGGCGCTTTGCTCCACGATGCCCACGCGCTCAATCTCCCGGACGTAGTATTGCGCGCTGCCGTCCAGGATGGGGAACTCCGGGCCGTCCACCTGGATGAGGCAGTTGTCGATGCCCAGGGCGTAGAGGGCAGCCATGCCATGTTCCACGGTGCTGACTTTCGCGCCGTTCTTGGCGAGCACAGTCCCGCGCGTGGTCTCCACCACGTTGTCCGCCACGGCTTCGATGAGGGGTTGCCCTTCGAGGTCGGTGCGTTGGATTTTATAGCCGTGGTTGTCCGGCGCGGGGTTGAAGGTGACGGTCAGGTTGAGGCCCGTGTGCAGGCCCTTCCCGCTGAGCGAGAAGCTTTCTTTCAAGGTCTTTTGTTTCAGCATCGGTCACTCTTTATTTAATTGTTTCTTGAGTTCGTTCAGTTCTTTGCGCAGGGCGTTCAGCTCGAGGTACATGTCCGGCAGCTTGCGGAAGATGGCGCTCGACTTGAAGAAGGGTTTCTCCTCCATGGGCGGGGCGCCGATGAGGCGTTGGTCGCTCTTTACGCTGCTGGGCACGCCCGACTGGGCGCCGAACACCACGCGGTCGCCTATCTGGATATGTCCGGCCACGCCCACCTGTCCGCCGAACATGCACCATTCGCCCACCTTTGTCGAGCCTGCCACGCCTGCCTGTGCGGCCATCACGGTGTGGGCGCCGATTTCGTCGTTGTGGGCAATCTGCACCAGGTTGTCCAGCTTCACGCCCTTGCGGATGATGGTGGCGCCCATCGTGGCGCGGTCCACGCACGTGTTGGCGCCTATCTCCACGTCGTCCTCCAGGATGGCGATGCCTATTTGGGGAATCTTCTCATAGCCCTGCGGGGTGGGAGCGAAGCCGAACCCGTCGGCGCCCACGACGCTCCCCGCGTGCAGGGTGCAGCGGTTGCCGATGCGGCAGTCGTGGTAGACGGTGGCTCCGGCATAGAGCGTGCAGTCCTCGCCGATGCGTGCGCCGTCGTCCACCGTGGCGTGCGGATAGATGCGGGTGCGGTCGCCCACCACGGCATGTTCGCCCACGTAGGCGAAGGGGGCCACCCACACGTCCTTGCCCACTTGCGCGGTGGACGCGATGAAGGCCAGCGGGTCGATGCCCGTCTTCCGGGGCTTGCTCTGCTCGTAGAGGGTCAGCAGGCGGGCCAGGCAGTCGTAGGCGTTGTCCACCCGGATGAGGGTGGCCTTCACCTCGTGTTCGGGCACGAAGTCCTTGTTCACCAGGACGATACTGGCCTGCGTGTCATATATATAAGGTGTATATTTGGGATTGGACAAGAAAGAGATGGCTCCCGGCACACCCTCTTCGATTTTGGCGAAGGTATGCACCGTTGCATTCTCGTTTCCAACGATTTCTCCTTGGAGGAATGCGGCTATTTGTTTGGCAGTAAACTCCATTATTTTCTTGTTTGATGGTTTCAAAAGGCAAATATCGTGTTTTTTTTTATATTTCTGCCTATATAGGTGAATATTTTCGTCATAAAACCTGTAATCAGCCCTGCAAACGCCAATAACAGAGGAAATGTTTCTTCACTTTGCGGGACAGGAGGGCGATGTCGAACATGTCCGACGCTTCGGCGATGCCGCGCGTGGAGCCGTCGCCATAGAGGATTTCGATGCTGTCGTCCGCGGGGTTGTACATGTTGCTCTCGATGTCGGGCGTGGAGAGGAAGTAGCGCGCCTCGTCCGCGGCTATGCCCAGGGCGGCAGCTATTTGCCGCAGCAGCTCCTCCTTGCGTTCCTTGGGGAAAGGCGTTGCGGAGACTTCCACTTTGAAGAGCTTTCGGTTTACCATTCCTTCGCTGAGCGTGGAGAGCACTTTGTCGGGATGGTGCATCCACACCTTCAGTGCCGTCCACACGTCGTTGTCGTCCAGCAGGAGGAAGTTTTCCAGGCATTCGGGGTCGTTGCGGAAGCGCGTGCCGTCCACGTCGTTGCGCAGGAAGAAGCGCAGGGCGGGCGGTGCAAACAGCTCTTCGCCGCGCAGGGCCAGTTCCTTGGCGCGCAGCAGGGTGTTGACCAGCAGGCGCTCGCAGGCCACGGACGTCTTGTGCAGGTACACCTGCCAGTACATCAGCCGCCGGGCGGTGAGGAAGTTCTCGATGGAGTAGATGCCCTTGGACTCCACCACCAGGCGGTCGTCCCGCACGTCCAGCATCTTGATGATGCGCGCCGAGCCGATGTTGCCTTCCGAGACGCCCGTGTAGAAGCTGTCGCGCCGCAGGTAGTCCAGGCGGTCCATGTCCAGTTGCCCGCTGACCAGTTGGTGGAGGAAGCGCTTGGGATACTGGTCTTGGAAGATGCGGATGGCCAGCGTCAGTTGCCCGTTCACCTCCCGGTTGATGCGCTCCATCAGCATCAGCGAGATTTCCTCGTGGGCGATGCCGCGCACGATGGTGTCCTCCAGCACGTGCGAGAAAGGCCCGTGCCCCACGTCGTGCAGCAGGATGGCCGCCTCCACCGCCTCTGCCTCGCTGTCGAAGATGAAGTTCCCCTTCGCCGTCAGCTCGCGGATGGCCTCGCTCATCAGGTGGAAGGCGCCGACGGAGTGCTGGAAGCGCGTGTGTTGCGCCCCGGGATACACCACGGATGACAAGCCCAACTGGCGGATGCGCGTCAGCCGCTGCACCACCGGGTGGCACACTAGGTCGTAGAGCAGTCCCCGCGGAATCTTGATGAAGCCGAAGACGGGGTCGTTGATAATCTTGCTTGCGTAGGACATAGGACTTGCATGTTTTAGAGAAAAGGTAGTAAAAATGGGCAGCGGATATTGTCCGGTTGCATAAAAAAAGAGGAACGCATGGGCATTCCTCTTGATTGTCTTTCGCTCTTCGTCTTGGACTTGAACCAAGGACCCTCTGATTAACAGTCAGATGCTCTAACCGACTGAGCTAACGAAGAGTGTTGCATTTGATGTCTTTTGCTCTTCGTCTTGGACTTGAACCAAGGACCCTCTGATTAACAGTCAGATGCTCTAACCGACTGAGCTAACGAAGAGTGTTGTTTTTTCTCAAATGCGGTGCAAAAGTAGTGGTATATTTTGAATTATGCAATATCTTTGCAGAAAATTTGCTCCGAAAGGGCAAAAAAAGTGGTTTTTCATCTAAAATGACGTATAAAATGAGACGATTTCTGAAATTGCGCTGGCTTTTGACCCTGTTTTTAGGGGTAAGCCTCATTGCCCTTTGGGGATTCGCAAGCGGTGACAACCGGAGTTTCCAAATGGCCAAGAACCTGGACATCTTCAATTCCATCGTGAAGGAACTGGATTTGTTCTACGTGGACACTATCGATCCCAACAAAACCGTCCGCGAGGGCATCGACGCGATGCTCTATTCGCTGGACCCCTATACCGTCTATTATCCGGAGGACGACCAGGACGAACTGGAGCAGATGCTGAAGAACAGCTACGGCGGCATCGGCTCCATCATCACGTGGAATCCGGACCTGAAACGCTCCGTCATCTCCGAGCCCTACGAGGGGATGCCCGCCGCCGAGGTGGGCCTCAAGCCAGGCGACATCCTGCTGGAGATTGACGGCCAGGACTTGATGGGTAAGGACAACCAGGAAGTCAGCGAGATGCTGCGCGGACAGGTGGGCACCAGCTTCCGGCTGAAGGTGCAACGCCCCGGCACGAAGAAGCCGTTGGAGTTCGACATCGTGCGCCGCTCCATCGAACTGCCCATCATACCTTATTATACTATGCGCCCGGACAGCATTGGCTACATCAACCTCTCGACTTTCTCCGGCAACCCTTCGCAGATGTTCAAGGAGGCCTTCCTCGACCTGAAGCGGCAGGGCATCAAGTCGCTGGTCATCGACCTGCGCAACAACGGCGGCGGCCTGTTGGACGAAGCGGTGGACATCGCCAACTTTTTCCTGCCCCGGGGCGAAACATTGGTCACGACAAAAGGGCGCTTAAAGCAGGCGGACAATGTCTACAAGACCCTTCGCGAGCCGATTGACCCGGACATCCCCCTCGCCGTGCTGGTGAACAGCGCCACGGCCTCCGCCTCCGAGATTCTGGCGGGTTCGCTCCAGGACCTCGACCGCGCCGTGCTGGTGGGCACCCGCACCTTCGGCAAGGGATTGGTGCAGACCACGCGCACCTTGCCCTACGGCGGCATGATGAAGGTCACCACCTCCAAGTATTACATCCCCAGCGGCCGCTGCGTGCAGGCCATCGACTATGCCCATCGCAATGCGGACGGCAGCGTGGGCCGCATCCCGGACAGCCTGACCACGGAGTTCAAGACCCGCGTGGGCCGTATCGTGCGCGACGGGGGCGGCGTGACGCCGGACGTGGAGGTGAAGGCGGAGAAGCTGCCCAACATCCTGTTCTACTTGGTGAACGAGAATCTTATCTTCGACTATGCCACGGACTATTGCCTGAAGCACGACAAGGTGCCTGCCCCCGAGCAGTTCGAGGTGACGGACGCCGACTATGCCGAGTTCAAGGCGAAGGTGAAAGCCGCCGACTTCAAGTATGACCAGCAGACGGAGAAGATATTGAAGAGCCTGAAGGAAATGGCCGAGTTCGAGGGCTACCTGGACGATGCCTCCGCCGAGTTCGACGCGCTGGAGAAGAAGTTGCAGCACAACCTGGACCGCGACCTGGATCATTTCTCCAAGGAAATCAAGGGCTTGCTGGCCATCGAAATCATCAAGCGTTACTATTACCAGCGCGGCAGCATCATCCAGCAACTGAAGGACGACCCCGACCTGAAAGAAGCCGTGAAAGTGCTGAACGACCCCGTGGCCTATCGGAAGATGCTGAGCGCGCCGGTCGCCGGGGAGCAACAGACGGACAGTATATAAATTATCATTTACCATCACAATGAATACCGATATCACCACATTGACCTCCGAGGCCGTCGCCCTCCTGCAATCCCTCATCGCCATCCCCTCCGTCAGCCGCGACGAGGCACGGGCCGCCGACTGCCTGCAACAATACATCGAACTGCAAGGGATGGACACCGGCCGCAAGGGCAACAACGTCTGGTGCCTTGGCCCGGCGTTCGACCTGAAGAAGCCCACCCTGTTGCTCAACTCGCACATCGACACCGTGAAGCCCGTCAGCGGCTGGCGGCGCAACCCCTTCACGCCCCGGTTGGAGGGCAACGGCAAGCTCTACGGACTGGGCAGCAACGACGCGGGCGCCAGCGTGGTCAGTCTCTTGCAGGCGTTCCTGCAGTTGTGCCGCAAGTCGCAGCCGTACAATCTCCTCTTCCTGGCCTCGTGCGAGGAGGAGGTCTCCGGCAAGGACGGCATCGAGAGCGTCCTGCCCCAGTTGCCGCCCATTGACTTTGCCTTGGTGGGCGAGCCTACCGAGATGCAGCCTGCCATCGCCGAGAAGGGCCTGATGGTGCTGGACGTCACCGCCACGGGCCGCTCCGGCCACGCCGCGCGCGATGAGGGCGACAATGCCATCTATAAGGTGTTGGAAGACATCGCTTGGTTCCGCGACTACCGTTTCCCGAAGGTGTCGCCCCTGCTGGGGCCCGTCAAGATGAGCGTCACGATGGTCAACGCCGGCACGCAGCACAACGTCATCCCCGACCGTTGCACCTTCGTGGTGGACATCCGCAGCAACGAGTGCTACACCAATCGGGAGCTTTTCGACCTCATCGTCCCGAACCTGAAGTGCGAGGCCCGCGCCCGCAGCTTCCGCCTGGGTTCGTCGCACGTGCCGGCGGAGCATCCCGTGGTGCGCCGTGCCGTGTCATTGGGCCGTGTGCCCTTCGGTTCGCCCACGTTGTCGGATCAGGCGCTGATGCCCTTCCCCTCTATGAAGATGGGCCCGGGCAAGAGCAGCCGTTCGCACACGGCGGATGAGTTTGTGTTCGTGAAGGAGATTGAGGAGGCCATCGGGTTGTACTTGGAGTTGCTGGACGGGACAGCGTTGGTTTAGACTTCAAGCAATCTCAATATAGCTTCTGCCGACTCTTCTAATTTTGAGAAGGCAAACAACTTCTTGCCTAAGTCTTTCAGAGAGGCTCCGATGTGATAGACATCGTGGTGATCGACAATTAAGAAACGGTCGTGGTTATTTCGATGGATATGGATGTGGATAGGGGCATATTGGCTGTTATGCTTCTCCACATCCAGATTCAATTGAGGGGTAAGCTTGGCGGTGTAGATGTCAGCCGTCACGTTTACTGCCCGTTTACTCAGCATCAGCAGTACGGAGTCATCGACGTAGTTGTCAATCAATACTAAAGAACGACGCGCAGACTTGATGAGTTTGAGGGCAAATTCATAGGCGTCGAATATCTGCCCGTTGAAAAACACGTCTTCTACAGGGGGTAAGGAGGTGCGGACGAAGAAATCTATTTGCTGGAGACTCTATACCCGACGGAGATAATCATATCAAGATTGTAGAAGTCTATGCTTCGTTTTACCATTCTATCTCCTTCTTTTCGAACTACTCGAATTTTTCGAGTAGTTGAGCTTGCCTCCAATTCCTCTGTATGGTATATCTCTTTGATATGATAGGTGATGGTATGCTCTTTTACGGCAAATAGCTCTGCCATCTGTTGTTGTGTCAGCCAAACCGTTTCGTCTTCCAGCCGTACCTCCAGTTTGATGGAATTATCATTGGGTTGGTAAAGTATGATTTCTCCTTGTGGTTCCATGATGATATATTTATTCTATAATGTGTTATTAAGGTTCGTATGATGAAGGTTTGTCACCGCGCAATCCACCCCTCCGGATTCAGCTTTTGCGTCTCCTTCCGCAGTTGGAAGTGCAGCACCGTGCGGCCGCCCTCGGCGGGGTTGGAGAACACCTCGCCCAGCGGCTGGCGCGTCTTGACGGCATCGCCCGCCTTGACCGTGGCACGGGACAGGTTGCAGTAGACCGAGATGTAGGAGCCGTGGCGCACCAGCACGTTGAACAGGCCGTTCAGTTGGAAGACGGCGGCCACCTTGCCGTCGAACACGGCTTGCGCCCGGGCGCCGGGACTGCCCTGCAGGTCGATGCCCTTGTTATCCAGCTGCACGCCTTTCATCACGGAGTAGCGGCCATAGTGGCTGACAATGAGGTAGGGCCCTGTGATGGGTGCGGGCAGCTTGCCGCGGTTGGAGGCGAAGGAGCCGGACAGTTGGCGGTCGGCTTTGTCCAGGGTGTAGGCTTCCAGCGGGTCGGCCTTCTCTGCTGGGGCGGGGGCGGCAGAGGCGGAAGCCTTGGCTTGGGCCTCCGCCCGTTTGCGGCGTTCGGCCTCTTCCTTGGCCTTGCGGCGGGCTTCAGCCTCGGCCCGACGGCGTGCCTTTTCTATTTCTTCGGCGATGAGGCGGTCAATGCGGTCGTTCAGTTGTTGGGCCTCGCGGCGTTGCTTTTTCAGTTCGCGTTGCAAGTCGCTCTGGCGGCGGCGCAGGTGGTCCACCAGGGCAGTCTTCTCTTTCTCCTGGGCTTGCAGTTTCTCCATTTCCGCTTCCCTTTCCTTCAGCAGTTTGCCTTTGGCCTTGCGCAGTTGTAGCAGTTCGGCCCGTTGGCGGTCCACCTCTTTTTGTTGCCCGATGATTTCCTCTCCCTGCCGTTGCAGGTAGGCGGCAAATTCGCGGACGTAGCGCAGGCGGCGGTAGGTCTGTGCCAAGGTCTCGGCGGAAAAGATGAACAGCAGCTTCTCCTGGATGGATCTGTGGCCCTGCTGGTAGCGCACGGATGCGGCATATTCTTCCCGCTTCTCCTTCAAGTCCCGTTGCAGGGCTTTGGTCCGGCGGTCCAGGGCGGACAGTTCGCGGTCGATGGTCTCCAAGTCATTGTTCAGGGCGAGGATATAGCGTTTGCGCTCCTCCATCTGTCCCGTCAGGGTGGCCAGACCCTGCAACTGGCTGCCCACGTCCTTGCGGGTGGTCTGCAGCAACTTCTCCGACTCGGAGATTTGGCGTTGCAGCGCGCCTCGGCGGCTCTCCAGCTCCCGGATGGTCTTGTTGGTCTGGGCGGAGAGGAAACCGATGCACAGGCAGGCGGCCAGCAGGCAGAGGAGGCGGCGCGTCATCATAGGCTCATCAGCAGGTGCAGCAGTTCATACCATTCCACTTCGGTGTATTTCGACGAGAGTTGCGTGGGCGTCAGCGTCAGCGGGCGGGTGGAGAAGTCGGAGAACTCTATCCGTCCCCCCTCTATCTTGTGCAGGCCCAATTCTTCTGCAGTCACCACCGTCTTTCCCTCCGGACGGGCGGCGGAATAAAGCAGTTTCTCCAGGTGGGCAAAGTCCGCTTTCTTGGGCAGGACGCCTTTCAGTTCGCGGCGCGTGGCGCGGACATACCGCTTGCCCATGCGGTCCACCAGCAGGAGGTCGTCCGGCGTCACCTCGATGCGGGCCACCTCCGTGCGCAGGATGGGCATCAGGAACGACAGTTGCATCCGCTCGCCGCGCACCAGCTTCATTGTGCCGTTGACGGTCAGGACGGACTGCTTGCTCGGTACGGTCAGCTTCACTTTGGACGAGAGGCAAGTGCTCTCCTTCAGCGACGGGCCGGCGGCGTGGCGGCTGGTCTTGCACCCTGCCAGGCACAGCAGCAGCGCCATGGCCAGCAGGATGGCCGGGCGGAACTTATTCTTGCGGGGCGTTTGTGGCCTCCGTGGCTTTTTCTCCATCAATATGGTTCTCATAGGGTATGTATTTCTTCTCGTTGATTTTCTGTTCCAATACTTCGCTCTTGATGCCCATGTCGCGGGCTTTCTGCCACAATTCCACGGCCTTGTCTGTGTCGCCAGTCATGTAGTAGATGTCGCCGCCGTGCTCCACGATGCCCGCGCTCTTCTCCGTGTCGCTCAGCAGGGCGTCGTCGATGTAGATGCGCGCCTCGGCATACTTGCCCTTCTCGAAGAGAATCCAAGCGTAAGTGTCCAGGTAGGTGGCGTTCTTCGGTTCGGCCTGGATGGTCTTGTAGCTCATCTCCTCCGCGCGGTCCAGGTCGCGCCGCTCCAGCGAGAGGTAGTAGGCGTAGTTGTTGAGGGCGGGGATATTCTCCGGGAAGTACACCAAGGCCGAGTCGTAGGCGGCGTAGGCCTGCTGCGTCAGCTTCTTTTCATAGTAGGCGTCGCCCATGATGGTGAAGAAGTCGGACACCACTTCCTTCTTGGCGCCTTCCCTCGCTTCTTCCAGGGCCTTTTGGCACGTGGCGATGACGTCGTCCGTGCGCCCGTCCTGGTTGTAGGCGATGGCCAGGTAGAAGTAGAATTCCGGTCGGTCCGGGTTGGCCACCACGCCCCCCTCGCACAGGCGGGTCACCTCTTTATAATCCTCCGCCTTGATGGCCTCGCCCAGCAGGGTCATGCGGGCGGCGGTGTGGGTGGGGTCGATGTCCAGCACGTGGTTCAGCACGGGGACGGTCTCCTTGTCCATCCCCTTCGACAGGAGATACTGCACGTAGAGCAGGGGCAGTTGCGCGTCCTCCGGGTCTTCCTCCAGGATGCGGTCGAAGAGGCCGATGATGCGCGTGCTGTCCGCGTCGGCGCGCTCATTCTCCACGATGAGCTGGCGCATCACCAGCAGCTTCGTTTCCGACGGCACCTTGCGGTTCAGCAGCAGCGTGTCCAGTTGTTGTTGGTAGAGGGCCTCCTGCCCGGTCTCCTGGTAATAGGTGGCCAGCGAGTAGAGGGCCATCGGGTTGTCAGGCTCCTGGTCCAGCACGTTGCGGTAGAGTTCGTACGCTTCCTTCTCCTTGCCGTTTTGCAGGTAGGCGTCGCCCAATACCACCTGGTAGCGCGTGTCCATGGGATATTCCTCCACCAGGCTTTCTATCTCGCGGAAGGCGCGTTTATGGTCTTTCTTTTGCAGGTAGATGCGGAACTTTTCCATCGTCAACTGTTCGCTCTTGCCGGCGCGCTGTTCCAGTTTGTTGAGCAAGGCCAGCACCTTGTCGTAGTCCTCGGCGCGGTTGTAGAGGTCCAGCAGGTTGTACAGCGGGTCCACCTTGTTGGGGAAGCGCGTGGTCATCTGCTCCAGCAGGGCGGTGGCCTTCTCCGTCTCGCCCTGTTTCTGGTAGAGGTTGGCCAACCCCTGGGCATACCAGAAGTTGTCCGGGTCGTTCGTCACGGCCTTTTCCAGTGCCTGCACGGCCTGTTCCTCCCTCTTCAGGAACATATAATATTGGGCCAGTTCGTAGTGTGCCGACGCGGCCTCCGGGTTAATCTCCAGGCAGTGTTGCAGGAGGTCGAAGGCGGCGTCATACTTCCCCAGCGTCTTCTGGCGGACGGACTCCAGGAAGTAGTAGTCGTATTTGCGTTGCTGCTCCTCGTCCGTCTGGGCGAAGGCTGTGTACATCCCCGGCAGGAGGACGGCGGCCAGCAGCAGAAAGATTTTTCGCATGGCGTTCATATAAAAGTCGGATAACTGATTTTCAGGCGCGGATTACGCGGATTTCACGGATTTCCTTTCGTGTCGTTTCTGACGCATTTCCGCGAAATCCGCGTAATCCGCGCCTAAAAACATTATTATTTCTCTCCCGTGTGCCCGAATCCCCCGGCGCCCCGTTCCGTCTCGTCCAGCGAGTCCGTCGGTTGCCAGGCGGCCTGCTCGTGGCGGGCGATGACCATCTGGGCGATGCGTTCGCCGTCTTCGATGATGAACGGCTCGTCGGAGAGGTTGACGAGGATGATGCGTATCTCGCCGCGGTAGTCGGCGTCGATGGTGCCCGGCGAGTTCAGCACCGTGATGCCCCGTTTCAGGGCCAGGCCGCTGCGGGGGCGGATTTGTACCTCATAGCCTTCCGGCAGGGCGATGTAGAGTCCCGTGGGCACCAGGCAGCGTTGCAGGGGCGCCAGCGTGACGGGTTGGTCCAGGTTGGCGCGGAGGTCCATGCCGGCGGAAAGGGCCGTGGCATACGCGGGCAGGGGATGTTTCGAGCGGTTTACGATGGGTATGTTCAGCATAATTTTGCAGTTCTGGGTTAAAATATTCGGCGAAAGTACGGATTTTGGCGCTAAATAGTGGTACATTTGCAGTTAAATAATATAAGTAACGGTGCAAATTTGCCCGTCCGCGTCCGCCCATATCCCCGTCCGAGGGCGGAGGTACGCCTAAGCACGGGCGCGGGTACGGGTAAGCACGGGCGCGGGTATCTGCGCCTGAGGGCTAAGAATCACGGACTTATAAATAGGAATTTAGATGGAACGCAAATTACACAAATAATTTTTTAGACGCGGATTTAGCGGATGACGCGGATTCATATATTTTTTGTAACGTAAAACCGTTATCCTAGAAAAATTAATCCGCTCAATCCGCTAAATCCGCGTCTAAAAAATTTGCGGGATTTGCGGAATTTGTGTTCCAATCAACCCGATAAATTATCATCTACCCAATAGCAATGGACTGGCATACCCTTCTCTCCGCCAAGCGATTCGGCTTGGAAGAATACCACCGGGACCACCCCGAGAACCGCTCTGAATTTCAGCGCGACTACGACCGCCTTATCTTCTCTGCCCCCTTCCGCCGCTTGCAGAACAAGACGCAGGTCTTCCCCCTGCCGGGCAGCATCTTCGTCCACAACCGCCTGACGCACAGCCTGGAGGTGGCCAGCGTGGGCCGCTCATTAGGCAACGACGTCGCCCGCCTGCTGGTGGAGCGGCACCCGGAACTGCGGGACACCTACGTGCCCGAAATCGGCGCCATCGTCTCCGCCGCCTGCCTGGCGCACGACTTGGGCAACCCGCCCTTCGGCCACTCCGGCGAGCAGGCCATCTCCACCTTCTTCTCCGAAGGAAAAGGGCAGGCTTTGCGGGACATGGAACTGGACGGCGCGAAACTTAGTCCCGGACAGTGGGAAGACCTGACCCACTTCGAGGGCAACGCCAACGCCTTCCGCCTCCTGACCCACCAGTTCGAGGGGCGGCGCAAGGGCGGCTTCGTCCTGACCTATTCCACCCTCGCCGCCATCGTGAAGTATCCCTACGCCTCCAGCCTGGCGGGAAGCAAGTCCAAGTTCGGCTTCTTCACCACCGAGGAGGAGGGCTACCGCCGCATCGCTGCCGAGCTGGGCATCCCCCGGCTACAGGACAGTCCCCTGCGCTGCGCGCGCCATCCGCTGGTCTACCTCGTGGAGGCCGCCGACGACATCTGCTACCAGATTATGGACATCGAGGACGCCTACAAGCTGAAGCTGCTGACCCTGGCCGAGACCCGCGACCTCCTGCTGGGCTACTTCGACGACGCACGCCGTGGGCGTCGCCTGGACACCCTGCGCATCGTCAGCGACACCAACGAGCAGATTGCCTACCTGCGCTCCAGCGTCATCGGCCTCCTTATCCAGGAGTGCGTCCGCGCCTTTGTGGACAACGAGGAAGCCATCCTGGCGGGCACCTTCGACGGCCCCCTCATCCGCCACATCGCCCAGCGCCCCGCCGAAGCCTACGCCCGTTGCTCCGCCGTGGCCCGCGAGAAAATCTACCGCTCCAAGGACGTGCTGGACATCGAGTTGGCGGGCTTCCGCATCATCAGCACCCTGCTCGAACTGATGCTCGACGCCGTGCGCTGGCCGGACCGCGCCTACTCGCGCCTGCTCATCAACCGCGTCTCCAGCCAATATGCCGTCCGCGCCCCAGGGCTTTACGAGCGGGTGCAGGCGGTGCTGGACTATATCTCCGGCATGACGGACGTCTTCGCCCTCGACTTGTATAGGAAAATCAACGGGAACAGCTTGCCGGAGATTTCTTGAATGCTTAAATTATGATAAATAACGCCCCGGAAACGCCTACGATGCGCGGAAGGTGGTATCTTTGTCCTTCAGAAGCAACCATTAACCCCTAACTGATTAAATTATGTTGAAAAGTAAGATTTTTCTGTCCCTTGTCGGGGCGTTGATGCTGGCTGCCTTCAGTGCGTGCAGCAGCAAGATGGGCGAGTTGTCGTCCGATTATTTCACCGTTACGCCCCAAGTGCTGGAGGCTGTGAACGGCCAGGTGCCTGCCACCATCAACGGCAAGTTCCCGGAGAAGTATTTCAATAAGAAAGCCATCGTCGAGGTGACGCCCGTCCTCCGCTGGGAAGGCGGCGAAGCCAAGGGCCAGCCCTCTGTCTTCCAAGGCGAGAAGGTGCAGGGCAACGACCAGACCATTTCCTACAAGATGGGTGGCAACTACACGATGAAGACTTCCTTTGATTATGTGCCCGAGATGGCCAAGTCCGAACTCTACCTCGAGTTCAAAGGCACGGTGGGCAAGAAGTACGTGGAAATCCCGGCCGTGAAGATTGCCGACGGCGTCATCGCCACTTCCGAGCTGGTGGAGCAGACCCTTGCCACTGCCACGCCCGCCACGGGCAACGATGCCTTCCAGCGCATCATCAAGGAGAAGAGCGAGGCCAACATCATGTTCCTCATCCAGCAGGCCAACATCCGCTCCAGCGAGCTGAAGAACGCCAAGAACTTCACGCAGGAGGCCAAGGACATCAACGAGTCGGCCAACAAGAAGATCACCGACGTGCAGATTTCGGCCTACGCTTCGCCCGATGGCGGCATGGACCTGAACACCAGCCTCGCCGAGAAGCGTCGTGACAACACCGAGAAGGCCCTGACCCGCGAACTGCGCAAGGCCGACGTGGAAGCTGCCGTGGATGCCGAATACACCGCCGAGGACTGGGAAGGCTTCCAGGAACTGGTCAGCAAGTCCGACATCCAGGACAAGGAGCTCATCCTGCGCGTCCTCTCCATGTACAGCGACCCCGAACAGCGCGAACAGGAAATCAAGAACATCTCTGCCGTCTACAGCACGCTGGCCGACGAGATCCTGCCCCAGCTGCGCCGCTCGCGCCTGACGCTGAACTACGAGATCATCGGCAAGTCTGACGAGGAAATCAGCAACCTGGCCCAGAACGACCCCGCCCAGCTGAACCTGGAGGAACTGCTCTATGCCGCCACGCTGACCAACGACCCCGCACAGAAGGAAGCTATCTATAAGAAAGCCGTCGCCCAATTCCCCGAGGACTACCGCGCCTACAACAACATCGGCAAGCTGGCTTACCAGGCCGGCAACCTGGACAAGGCCGAAAGCTTCTTCAAGCAGGCCCTGCAACGCAAGGATGCTCCCGAAGCCAACATGAATATGGGCTTGGTAGCCCTGAAGAAGGGTGACAAGGCTACCGCCGAGACCTATCTGGGCAAGGCTGCCGGCGCCGAGGGCCTGAACGAAGCCTTGGGCAACCTCTACATCGAGCAGGGCAAGTACGACCAGGCTGTCAGCAGCTTCGGCGACCTGAAGACCAACAGCGCCGCCCTGGCCCAGATCCTGGCCAAAGACTACAACAAGGCACGCGTCACGCTGGACGGCGTGAAGACGCAGGACGCCTACACCAGCTACCTGAAGGCTGTCTTGGGCGCCCGCACCAACAACCCGTCGGCCGTCACCACCAACCTGAAGAAGGCTGTGGCCGCCAACCCGTCGCTGGCCAAGAAGGCCGCCACGGACCTGGAGTTTGCCAAGTATTTCACGAATAGTGACTTCATGAGCATCGTGAACCAATAAGTTTTTTGTCCTATAACTCAGTAGGGCGCGGATTTCCCAAGAGGGGAGTCCGCGCCTTTCTTAGTTTCAATAAACGCTATAAAGCCTTAAAGTTTTCTCCTGCTTCTTGCACATTTCCCGCAAAACCGCTACATTCGGACACCGGATAAACCGGCCTGACAAACCTTCTAAAAAACAAACTTGCCATGGAGCAATCTCTTTTCTGGCTGGTGCCGACGTCTTCCGTCCTGGCATTGGCTTTCGCCTGGTACTTCCACCGGCAGATGATGAAAGAAAGCGAGGGTACCCCTCAGATGATGAAAATCGCCGCCGCTGTCCGCAAGGGGGCGATGTCTTACCTCAAACAGCAGTACAAGGTTGTGGGCATAGTCTTCGTGTGCCTGGCCTTGGTGTTCGCCGTCATGGCCTACGGCTTCCACGTGCAGAATTCGTGGGTGCCCATCGCCTTCCTGACCGGCGGCTTCTTCTCCGGCCTGTCGGGCTTCCTGGGCATGAAGACGGCCACCTACGCCTCGGCGCGCACGGCGCACGCCGCCCGCCGCTCGCTCAATTCCGGCCTGCGCATCGCCTTCCGCAGCGGTGCGGTGATGGGGCTGGTGGTCGTGGGGCTGGGCCTGCTGGACATCTCCTTCTGGTATCTCCTGCTCGAGGCGGTTATTCCCGAAGACGTCTTGACGCCCGGACATAAACTCTGCGTCATCACCACCACGATGCTGACCTTCGGCATGGGTGCCTCCACGCAGGCCCTCTTCGCCCGTGTGGGCGGCGGCATCTACACCAAGGCGGCCGACGTGGGCGCCGACCTGGTGGGCAAGGTCGAGGCGGGCATCCCCGAGGACGACCCGCGCAACCCCGCCACCATTGCCGACAACGTGGGCGACAACGTGGGCGACGTGGCAGGCATGGGCGCCGACCTCTACGAGAGCTATTGCGGCTCCATCCTCGCCACGGCCGCGCTGGGAGCCGCCGCCTTCCTCCATGCCGACGACACGCTGATGCAGGTCAAGGCCGTCATTGCCCCCATGCTGATAGCCGCCGTGGGCATCCTGCTGTCGCTTGTCGGCATCTTTGCCGTGCGCACCAAGGAGAATGCCCGGATGAAGGACCTGCTGGGTGCGCTGTCTCTGGGCACCAACCTCAGCTCGGTGCTCATCGTGGCTGCCACCTTTCTTATATTGTGGGCATTGGGCATCGACAATTGGAAGTGGCTGTCCTGCTCTGTCGTGGTGGGCCTGCTGGTGGGCGTGGTCATCGGACGCTCCACGGAGTACTACACCTCGCAGTCCTACAAGCCGACCAAGCGGCTCAGCGAGAGCGGCAAGACCGGTCCCGCCACGGTCATCATCTCCGGCATCGGGCTGGGCATGTTGTCCACGGCCATCCCGGTCATTGCGGTGGTCATAGGTATCATCGCTTCCTACCTCTTCGCGTCCGGCTTCGACTTCAACAACGTGGCCATGGGCCTCTACGGCATCGGCATCGCCTCCGTGGGCATGTTGTCCACGTTGGGCATCACGCTGGCCACGGACGCCTACGGACCCATTGCGGACAATGCCGGCGGCAACGCCGAGATGTCCGGCCTGGGCGAGGAAGTGCGCCGCCGCACGGACGCCCTCGACTCGCTGGGCAACACCACGGCGGCCACGGGCAAGGGCTTTGCCATCGGTTCCGCCGCCCTGACGGGACTCTCTCTGCTGGCCTCCTACGTGGAGGAAATCCGCATCGGCCTGGACCGCCTGGGCACCACCACGCTGACGGTGGGCGGCGAGCAAGTCCCGTTGCAGGATGCCACCTTCTTCGACTTCATGCACTATTACGATGTCACGCTGATGAATCCCAAGGTCTTGTCCGGCATGTTCATCGGCTCGATGATGGCCTTCCTGTTCTGTGGCCTGACGATGAACGCCGTGGGCCGTGCCGCCTCGCGCATGGTGGCGGAGGTGCGCCGCCAATTCAATGAAATCAAGGGCATCCTGGATGGGCGCGCCGAGCCGGACTACGAGCGTTGCGTGGCCATCTCCACCAAGGGCGCGCAGTGCGAGATGGTCGTTCCTTCGCTCCTGGCCATCATCGCCCCGGTGGCTACGGGACTCATCTTCGGCATACCGGGAGTGATGGGCTTGCTCATCGGTGGCCTCAGCGCGGGTTTCGTCCTGGCGGTCTTCATGGCCAATGCCGGCGGCGCGTGGGACAACGCCAAGAAATACGTCGAGGAGGGTAACTTCGGCGGCAAGGGCAGCGACGTGCACAAGGCTACCGTGGTGGGCGACACCGTGGGTGACCCCTTCAAGGATACGTCCGGCCCCAGCCTGAACATCCTTGTCAAGCTGATGAGCATGGTGGCCATCGTCATGGCGGGACTGACCGTGGCGTGGAGCCTCTTCTGATTTTCCCAGTGTAGACACTCAAATGAAATACGAATTAATCGGCCCGTTGTAGGGGCGGGGCTTGCCCCCGCCCTGCATAAGGGCGACCGCAAGGGCCGCCCCTACACGTGGCTTCTCTCATCGCTTTCTCTCCATCATCCCTCCACTATTACTCCTATGATACTCCTATAATACTCCTATGTTGGTCCTATTCAGAAGTAGAGAAATAGGGGGGCAATAGGGGGATTGTTTGGGTTAAATAGGAATTTAGCGGGCTTTGCCCGCAATGTTAAACGTGTAGGGGCGACCCTTGCGGTCGCCCCTATTCAGGGCGGGGGCAAGCCCCGCCCCTACAACGATAAATTATCATTTAATTTTCACGCTTTCTTAACTTCTTCTTAACAACTTCTTAACTTCTATAATCAGACACCGCGAAAATAGCCGAAAATGCAAACCGGAGTTGGCAAAATGGACGTTTTTGCAGGGCTATTGCTAAATAAATGTTAAATCGGATACCCCGTCGATAAAAAAAGAACCATTGTCGATGTTTTTCTTCGGATAGTTTGCTTACCTTTACGCCAACGTGCAATAACATATTGCTTAATTAAAAAAATTACATTATGCTAAAAGGACTTAAATCTATCAGCGCATTGCTCCTATGCTGTGCCATTAGTGGCGGGACGGTGTATGCAACGCCCAGTGAAAGACAAGTTTCTCAGGCCAGCCAGCAGCAGGATGGCACTTGTACGGGTGTAGTAGTGGATGAAACCGGGATGACAGTCATCGGTGCATCTGTAGTAGTTAAAGGGACGAACAACGGGGCTATCACAGACCTCGATGGTAAGTTTTCCATCAAGAACGCCAAGCCTGGCGATGTCATTGTCATCACCTACGTGGGTTATTCGCCCATAGAGGTGACTTGGAACGGACAACCGCTGAACGTCACGCTGAAGGAAGACACCGAGATGCTGGAAGAGGTGGTTGTCGTAGGTTACGGTACGCAGAAGAAGGTCAACCTGACCGGTGCAGTCGCCATGACAGAGGGTGAAATCTTTGAGAATCGTCCTATCTCCAACATCGCCCAAGGCTTGCAGGGTGCCATTCCCAACCTGAACATCACGATGGGCAGCGGTGACCCGACGGCATCGGCCACGTTCAACATCCGTGGTATGACTTCTATCAATGGTGGTTCCGCCCTTATCCTGGTGGATGGCGTGGAAACCAATGACATCTCCTTGCTGAACCCGCAGGACATCGAGAGCATCTCCGTGCTGAAGGATGCTTCGTCTGCCGCCGTGTATGGTGCACGTGCTGCCTTTGGCGTGGTGCTCATCACGACCAAGCAGGGTAAGAAGAACCAGAAGGTGACGGTGAACTACAACAACAACTTCTCGTGGTCCGCACCTACACGTCTGCCGGACGGCATGTCGTCAGACAAGTGGATTGATGCGGTCAACCAGGCAAGTATCAACACGAACGGTTCAATGGCTTTCTCGCAATCCTTGACGGATGCCATCCATTACTATTGCGACCATCCCGGCACTCCCGCAGTGTTCATTGATGAAACGGGACAGTACACCGCATTAGGACAGTGGGCATACGCAGGCAATACGGACTGGTTTGATGAGTTCTATAAGAAGAACGCTTTCATGCAGCAGCACAATGCCAGTATCCAGGGCGGTACGGAAAAGAATACCTACTATGCTTCTATCGGCTACAAGGGCCAGGACGGTCTGTTCCGCTTCGGTGAAGACCACTACAAGCGTATCAACATGTCGTTCAACTTCACCACGCAGGTGACCGACTGGTTGGAACTCGGCTTCCGCGCCAAGTACAACCGCAATGAAACGGACCAGCCGAACACGCAGGCGTATATGGGAAGTAACCCTTACCATGAATTGTATCGTGCTTTCCCCTTCATTCCTATTTATATGAACGATGGAAAGACGTTCGCCGCAGTGGCAGGTAACAACTTCAACTACAATATAGCGGGTATCCAGGCACAGGCCGGCCGCAATACCAACAAGTATGACGATATCTGGTACACCGGTTCATTCAACCTGACTCCCATCAAGGGACTCTCTGTCAAGGGTGACTTTACCGGCAACCGTTACTTCAGCACAGCCCGCAGCAGCTTCAAGCAGCTGTATCAGACGCAGCCGGACGGTTCGCAAATCGTGCAGGGTGCCAACAGCAGTGCTTCGATGCGCAAGTACGATGACACGTACACGGCATTGAACTTGTGGGCAGAATACAAGGGCACCATCAAGGATGACCACTCATACACCATCATGGCTGGTTACAACCAGGAAAAGAAAACCACAAGCAATATGTATGGCGTGGTACAGAACCTTTATTTGCAAGATTTCCCCATCCTCGACATGGCTTCGAACATCCAGACCCTGACCGAAGCGGCTACGGTATGGGCTGTGCAGGGTGCTTTCTTCCGCATTAATTATGACTATAAGGGCAAGTATCTGTTGGAGGTGAACGGCCGTTATGACGGTTCGTCCAAATACGCTTCCGGCAGCCAGTGGGGTTTCTTCCCCTCCGCCTCCATCGGTTGGAGATTGTCTGAAGAAAAATTCTTCGAACCTGCCCGCGACCTCTTCCAAAACGTCAAGCTTCGTGCTTCTGTCGGTTCGTTGGGCAATCAGGTGACCAATGGCAACTTCGACTTCATCAGTACCATTGGCAGTGAACAGTTGAACTACATCATCGGCGGTGCCCGTCCTAACGGCATCACGGCCCCGACGTTGGCTTACCTCAATACCACGTGGGAAAAGGTGACGACGGCTGACTTCGGCTTGGATATCAATATGCTGAACAACCGCCTGACGGCTTCGTTCGACTATTACCTGCGCTATACCAACGATATGATTGTGTCCCGCACCTATCCGAACACGATGGGCGCCAGCGGCGGCAAAGAAAACTTGGCCAACATGCGCACCAACGGTTGGGAATTGAGCGTCAACTGGACAGACCGTATCCAGGACGTGCTGGGCAGCCCGTTGGAGTATAACATTGGCATCGGCATTTCGGACGCTTTCTCCACCATCACGAAGTATGACAACCCGACCGGCACGCTGAACGACCTCTACGTCGGCAAGAAAATTGGTGAAATCTGGGGTTACACCACCGAAGGTTTCATCAAGGACGAAGCTGAAGCCGCCCTGCAGTCCGAGCGTCAGTCTTACATTTCCAATACGTGGATTCCGGGCGATATCCGCTATGCAGACCTCAATGGCGATGGCAAGGTGAACAACGGTGATGCCTCGAAAGGCCCCATCAACACGTTGAGCAACCATGGCGACTTGAAGGTCATTGGTAATAATACTCCGCGTTATCGCTTCAATATCAATCTGGGCTTCAACTGGAAGGGATTCGATGTGCGTGCCTTGTTCGAAGGCGTGATGAAGCGCGACGTTTGGCTGAGTTCCGTTTTGTTCTGGGGCTACGACAGCACTTGGCAGAATACGCTGAATGATTATATCGTGGATAACTCGTGGTCTGAGGATAATCCGAATGCTTATTATCCTGTGCCTTTGTACAACGGTAGAAGCAGACAGACGCAGACCAAGTATTTGCAGAACGGTGCCTATATCCGTTTGCGTGACCTGACCGTGGGTTACACCCTGCCGCAATCTTGGTTGCAACCTATCGGCGTACAGGCTCTCAAAGTATTCTTCAGCGCACAGAACCTGTGGGAAGCTACCGGTATGTATAAATATGTGGATCCCGACATGACGGCCAGTGCCAACCAAAATACGAGTAACGGTACGACCAATCTCGGTGTCTTCACCGGCGATATGAAGGGGTATCCTTTCTGCCGTTCTTTCTCGTTCGGTGTAAATCTTACATTCTAATTTCCTAAAAACGAAGCATGATTATGAAAAAGTTATCTATATTGACAGGAGGCGTGTTCGCATTGGCGGCTCTGTCTGCCTGTGATTACCTGGATTTGGAACCGCTGGATGCCATCGGTACCGACCAGTTCTATGAAACGGCCAATGCCATTGCGTTGGAGCAGTATTGCAATGACCTCTATCCCAAGCTGATTACCGGTTATGGCTCACCGGCCAGCTATGACTGGGGTATGTTCGGCGAGGATGAGTCGGGTGACGACCATCTGCCTTGGGATCGCAATGCCACCAGTTTCGGTCTGCGTACCGTGCCTTCCAGTGCCAGCAACACGCAGTGGACGTGGACGAATATCCGTGCCTGCAACGACTTCCTGAACAATTATATGCGCTCGCCCGAGAGCGACGAGGTGAAGCACCGCTATGCTGGCGAAATCCTGTTCTTCAAGACGCTGGACTATTACAACAAGTTGAAGACCTATGGCGATGTGCCTTGGCTGGACAACGTGTTGAATCCCGGTGACGAGGAACTGTATAAAGCTCGTGACTCCCGTACTGTCGTGGCGGCAAATATGTTGCGCGACATTGACCAGGCTATCGAATGGCTGCCCAGAAAATCCGATGTTACCCGCGTAAGCAAGGATGCCGCCTTGGCCTTGAAAGCCCGTTTCTGCTTGTTCGAAGGCACATGGCGCAAATACCATGGTTTGGACACGGAGAATGATCTTTATCTGAACGAGGCATTTGCTGCCACCACTGAATTGATGAAGTCTGAATATGGGTATTCACTCTATACGAGTGGCGACCCGAATACGTCCTATCACGAATTGTTTGTGTTGGATGACCAGGCAAACAATCCGGAGGTCATCTTGTCGAAGGCATACGATCCGGGCATCGGTTTGGGTAACAACATTACCCGCCAGCTTTATCTGGCCGAAGCAGGACAAATCAGAGGTATTGGCAAGAATTTGATAGATTCTTACCTGTGTGCCGAAACGGGGTTGCCTATCTCGTTGTGCGGTTGTCCGGGACATACCACCTATACGACGCTGAATGCAGAGTTGGCCAATCGTGACCCGCGTTTGCTACAGACGACACCTAATCCAGATCCGAATGGTGTAAATCATTACTATAACACCACTCAGGTTGCTCCGAATATTGCCAGACTTTTTGACACAGGTGCTTCGACGGCTTCTTCTACGGGTTATCCTTGCGTGAAGTATTATGACGTGACAGAGTATGATCCTGCTCACTACATGGGTACCATGGATGCGCCGGTGTTCCGCTTTGGCGAAATCCTGTTGATTCGTGCCGAGGCTGCTGCCGAATTGGGCACTATCAACCAGCAGATTTTGGACGAGACCATCAACGCCTTGCGCAAGCGTGTGGGCTTCAATCATAACCTGACGGTGAATGTTCCGTTTGACGATCCCGTTATCGCAGAGGCATATCCCAATGTGCAGGGCAGCAACGCGAAGCTGATTCGTGAAATCCGCCGCGAACGCCGTATTGAAATGTTCGGTGAAGGTGTGCGTTACGATGACATCCGCCGTTGGGCGTGTGGCAACCTGCTGACGCAGCCGCGTCGGGGCATCAACATCACCGGTGCAGGCTTTACGGCTGAACAGCAACAGACTCTGCGCGACCAAGTGGGCGTGAACGAGAAGGGCGAATTGCTCATCTATTCTGTCCGTTATGCCGGCCAGAACCCCGAACCTCAGTTCGAAGACCCGAAGGACTACCTGTCTCCCATCCCGACGGATGAAATCGGTGTGAACCCGAACCTTGAGCAGAATCCGGGATGGAATTGAGTATGAATTTCCCGGTGTGGACAATTAGTCAAGTGCAATAGGCAGATTCATAAAATATTATCTCTCTATTGAATAATCATTTGGATTTCCCCGTCGTCGTGAGGCGCCGGGGATTTTTTTGTGCTTGGTATAATGATAATTCTGGATTTCGCTTGCAAACTCGCCAAAATCCGCTTATTTTTGTCCGAGGAATCATAAAAAGGAGGAGGAGACAATGAGCAATTACATCCGTTTTGATTGGGCGATGAAACGCCTGCTTCGCAACAAGGCCAATTTCGGGGTGTTGGAGGGATTTCTGACAACCTTGCTGGGCGAACGAATTACCATTCAGAAGTTGCTGGAAAGTGAAAGCAACCAGGCCGATGAGTTCGACAAATATAATCGTGTGGATATCTTGGCCGAAGACAGCAAAGGTGAATTGATACTGATAGAAGTGCAGAATAACAACGAGTATGCTTACTTTCAGCGTATGTTGTTCGGCACATCCAAATTGGTGACCGAATACATTAACAGAGGCGAAGGTTATGCCAAAGTACGCAAGGTGTACAGCGTGAACATTGTCTATTTCTCGTTAGGGCATGGCACAGACATCGTTTACCATGGAAAGACGGAGTTTCGGGGCATCCATAATGGTGAACTGTTGGAACTGACTCCATTTCAGAGGCAAACTTTCAAGGTGGATGCAGTGAGCCAGCTTTATCCGGAATACTATATATTAAAGGTGAATGACTTCAATCAAGTGGCCAAAACCGCGCTTGAAGAGTGGATATATTATCTCAATACAGGTGACATTCCCGATGGTGCCTCTGCCCCCGGCCTGGAGGAAGCCAAAGAACGCTTGAAACTGGATCGTATGACCAAAGACGAATTGAAAGCCTATTACCGTCACCTGGACAATATCGTCATCCTGCGCGACAATATCTTCACGGAGCGTGCTGAAGGTCGTGCCGAGGGTCGTGCCGAAGGTCGTGCCGAGGGTCGTGCTGAGGGTCGTGCTGAGGGTCGTGCCGAGGGTTTCCGCGAAGCCAATCGGCGGAACGCCCGTGCCATGAAATCCAAGGGCCTCCCTACGGACATGATAGCCGAAATCACCGGCCTGTCTGTGCAGGAAATCAATGGCTTGGATGGGGAGGATGAAACAGCTCATTGAATACTTACTTAATTCGACATAGCTTATGATCAACCAACAACTCCTTCGCCCCGACAGCATCATTGTCGTTGGCGCATCGAACAACATACACAAGCCCGGTGGCGCCTTGCTGCGCAATCTTATCAGCGGACAATATCCGGGTACGCTCTACGCCGTCAATCCCAAGGAAACCGAGGTGCAAGGCGTCCGTGCCTATCCCTCCGTGCAAGAGGTGCCGGCAGCCGACCTGGCTGTGCTGGCCATCCCCGCCGCTGCTTGTCCCGACGCTGTGGACGTGCTGGCGGAAAAGGGAGTCAAAGCCTTCATCATCCTCTCGGCAGGCTTTGGCGAAGAGACGCACGAGGGTGCCCAGCTGGAGGAGCGCATCCTCCGGACGGTCAACGAACACCATGCCGCCCTCATCGGTCCCAACTGCATCGGCCTGCTCACGACGTGGCACCACAGCGTCTTCTCGCAACCCATCCCGCAACTGCATCCGCAGGGTGTGGACCTCATCTCCAGCTCGGGTGCCACGGCGGTCTTCATCCTGGAGAGCGCTGTCACCAAGGGACTACAGTTCAATTCCGTCTGGTCCGTGGGAAACGCCACGCAGATAGGCGTGGAGGACGTGTTGCAGTACCTGGACGAGCACTTCGACTCGGAGCATGATTCGCGCATCAAACTCCTTTATATCGAAAGCATAGGCGACCCGGACCGGTTGCTGTTCCATGCCTCGTCGCTCATCCGCAAGGGATGCCGCATCGCCGCCATCAAGGCGGGCAGCAGCGAGAGCGGCAGCCGGGCGGCTTCCTCGCACACGGGCGCCATTGCCAGCAGCGACTCGGCGGTGGAAGCCCTGTTCCGCAAAGCGGGCATCGTGCGTTGCTTCTCGCGTGAGGAACTGACCACCGTGGGGTGCGTCTTCACCCTGCCCGAACTGAAGGGGCGCAACTTCGCCATTGTCACCCATGCCGGAGGCCCCGGCGTGATGCTGACCGATGCCCTGAGCAAAGGCGGCCTGAACGTCCCCAAGCTGGAAGGCCCACTGGTGGACGAACTGAAAGCGCAACTCTATCCCGGTGCTGCCGTGGGCAATCCCATTGACATCCTGGCCACGGGCACGCCCGAGCATCTGGCGCTCTGCCTGGACTATTGCGAGGAGAAGTTTGAGCATATCGACGCCGTGCTGGCCATCTTCGGCACGCCGGGGTTGGTGACCATGTATAAGATGTATGACGTGCTGCACGAGAAGATGCAGCATTGCCGCAAGCCTATTTTCCCCATCCTTCCATCTGTCAATACCGCCGGTCCCGAAGTGGCCGACTTCCTGGCCAAAGGACACGTGAACTTTGCCGACGAGGTGACGCTGGGCACGGCCCTGAGTCGCGTGTTGAACGCCCCGCGTCCGGCCAACAATGAGATTGAGCTGTTCGGCGTGGACGTGCCGCGCATCCGCCGCATCATCGACTCCATCCAGGAGGACGGTTATATCCCGCCCTACCAGGTGCAGGCACTCTTGCGTTCGGCAGGCATCCCGGTGGTGGACGAGTTCGTGTCCGTCAAGAAGGAAGAGGTGCTGGCCTTTGCCCGCCGCACGGGCTTCCCTGTGGTGGCGAAGGTGGTAGGCCCCGTACACAAGTCGGACGTGGGCGGCGTGGTGCTGAACATCAAGACCGAGCAGCACCTGGCCCTGGAGTTCGACCGCATGATGCAGATTCCCGGCGCGACGTCCGTGATGGTGCAGCCCATGCTGAAAGGCACGGAGCTGTTCATCGGCGCGAAATACGAGGAGAAGTTCGGCCATGTGGTGCTCTGCGGCCTGGGAGGCATCTTCGTGGAGGTGCTGAAGGATGTGTCGTCCGGCCTCGCCCCGCTGAGCTACGAGGAAGCCTATTCGATGATACGCTCCCTGCGCGCCTACAAGATTATCAAGGGCACGCGCGGCCAGAAAGGCGTCAACGAGGACAAGTTCGCGGAGATTATCGTCCGCCTCTCCACCCTGCTGCGCTTCGCCACGGAAATCAAGGAGATGGACATCAACCCGCTGCTCGCCACGGAGAAGAACGTCATAGCCGTGGATGCGCGCATCCGCATCGAGAAGGGAAAACAACCTGAAGTGTGAGTCAGTAGTTGAATCCAAACTGCCACAGCGGAATGATATTGCCGTGCCCGTATTCTATATCGTCTTTTATGATATAGGAGTCGGGCACGTTTTCTATTTGCTTTTGTCCTTTTCCGCGTCCGCCCACTTCGAAGGTGTATTTGTCCACGCGGAAATCCGTCTTGTCCGATGCAATCACTTCGTGGTTCACCTTCATTTGGGAAAGGAAGAAGGTTTCCCGCAAGTTCCCCGTATTTGGTTTGTCGGCAGATAGGGCGAAAGCCAAGTTCGTGTTGTCCAAATATACTTTTTCCACCTTGCCTAATTGGCGTATGCCTCCGGTGTCATTCCGCAGTTGCGCTATTACGCCCGCCTTTTCCAGATAAAACAGGAAGTCTACGACTTGGTTGCGATGCAAGTCTATCATCTGGGCTATTTTGGAGAAGTTGGGTTTGAAAGGGACACTTTGGGCTATGATATAGAGCAGTTGCTTGATTTTCTTGGTGGAAGCCGCGTTCAGGTGGGCATAAGAGGTGATGTCGCTCTCTACAGTAAGATTGACCACATTACGCAGGCGGATGTCATAGCCGGGCTCTCGGAAGAACGGGTAATAGCCTTGGGACAGGTAATCGCGGAACAGGGCTAATGGACGTTCCGAAGTAGGGAATTCCACCCGGTGGGCCACTATCTCTTCCAGCGTGAAGGCCGACAGGTGTATGCCCTTGGCCAAGGCAAGGTATTCGCGAAACGAAAGCCCCGGCAAATAGTAGCTGAGTGCTCGGCGGCTGAGGTCGGCATTTCCTTTATAGATGTCCAGGATGGATGAGCCAGTGAAGACAACCTGGAAGTCAGGATAATAGTCGTAAATCATCTTCAATTCCTTGGCCCAGTCGGTATATTTGTGTATCTCGTCAATGAAAAGATGCTTGCCTCCGCTTTTGTAGAAGTCAGAAGCCAAGTCAAAAAGGCGATGTTCCGCAAAGTAGAGGTCGTCTGCGTTGACGAAGAGCGTGTTTTCCGTTGACAGGTGCAGCTTGATATGTTGCAAGAGCAGGGTGGTTTTTCCCACACCGCGGGCTCCTACGATGCCTATCATGCGGGCCGACCAGTCAATTCGGTTGTGCAGGTAGCGTATGTAGGTCACGTCTGTCAAGGCAAGCAGGCGCCTGAATAGTTCCTGAAGTTGTTCCATAATGCAGAGATTTGAGGATTGTTGTGGCAAATATACTGCATTTTGCTGAACTTTTCCAGCAGTTTTACCGAAAAAGTGCTGGAAAAGTTCAGCAATTCCCGCCTCCGTTCACCTTGTCGCCCAATCTTCCCTGTCCAGGTTCCTGTATCCGATGGCTTCCGCCAGGTGTCCCGGCTGTATATGCTCGGCACCTTCCAGGTCGGCGATGGTGCGGGCCACCTTGCGGATGCGGTCGTAGGCGCGGGCGGAGAGGTTCAGGCGGGTCATGGCGGCTTTCAGCAGGGCGAGGCCGGCTTCGTCCGGCTGGGCATGACGGGCCAGCAGGCGGCTGTTCATCTGGGCGTTGCAGTAGATGCCCGGCTCGGCGGCATAGCGTTCCTCCTGGATGCGGCGGGCGCGTATCACCCGTTCGCGGATGACGGCGCTTGATTCTCCGGGACGGGCGTCGGCCATCTTCTCGAAGGGCAGGGGAGTGACCTCGATTTGCAGGTCGATGCGGTCCAGCAAGGGACCGGAAATGCGGTTCAGGTACTTCTGCACCTGTCCAGGCGTGCAGACGCAGGGCTTGGTGGGGTGGTTGTAGTAGCCGCATGGGCAGGGATTCATCGAGGCCACCAGCATGAAGCTGGCCGGATATTCCACGCTGTATTTGGAGCGTGCCACCGTTATCTTGCGGTCTTCCAACGGTTGGCGGAGCACCTCCAGCACGTTGCGGTTGAACTCCGGCAGCTCGTCGAGGAAGAGGATGCCGTTGTGCGCCAGGCTGATTTCGCCCGGCTGCGGATTGGCTCCGCCGCCCGTCATGGCGACGTTGGAGATGGTATGGTGCGGGGCGCGGAAGGGACGCGTGGTGATGAGGCCACCCTCGCCGCCCAGCTTGCCCGCCACGGAGTGTATCTTGGTGGTTTCCAGGCTCTCGCCCAGCGACAACGGCGGCAGGATGGAGGGTAGCCGCTTGGCCAGCATGGATTTGCCGCTGCCCGGCGCGCCGATGAGCAGGATGTTGTGTCCGCCGGCGGCTGCCACTTCGAGGGCGCGTTTCACGTTTTCTTGTCCTTTTACTTCCGAGAAATCATAGTCGAAGGTGCTTTGCCGGGCAAAGAACTCCTCGCGGGTGTTGACCACTGTCGGCTCCAACGTTTGCTTCCCCTCGAAGAAATCCACCACTTCCTGCACATTGTCCGCGCCGTAGACGGCCAGGCGGTTCACCACGGCGGCTTCACGGGCGTTGGCGCGGGGCACAATCATGCCTTCGAAGCCCAGTTCGCGCGCCTTGATGGCGATGGGCAGCACGCCCTTGATGGGTTGCAGTGTGCCGTCCAGGCTCAGTTCGCCCATCAGCAGGAAGCGGGGCAGGCGGTCCTCCGCGTCGCGGATGACCCCGGTGGCGGTCAGCATGCCGATGGCCAAGGGCAGGTCATACGCCGCGCCCTCCTTGCGGATGTCGGCAGGCGCCATGTTGATGACCAGGCTGGTTTGGGGAATGCGCAAACCGTTGACCTGCAAGGCCGAGAGTATGCGTTGGTAACTCTCCTTGACGGCTGCGTCGGGAAGGCCCACGAGGTGGAACATACAACCCCGCGTGCTGTTCATTTCCATGGTGATGAGCGTGGCGTCGATGCCGATGACGGCTGCACCGTAGACTTTGATTAACATAGGCTTATTCTATTTCCTTTTTCACTTCTTCCACGGTCAGGTTGGTGCCCACGATGCGTCCCTTGGGATTGACCAGCACGTTGAAGGGCAGGGCGGTGACGTTGAGGCGTTGCACGGCGTCCGACTCCCATCCCTTCAGGTCGCAGCCTTGCTTCCAATCCAGCGTGTCGCGGCGGATGGCTTCCAGCCAGGCTTCCTTGTCCAGGTCGAGAGAGATGCCCATCAGGGCCAGTTCTTTCTCCTTTCCGTCCTTCTTTTTTTTCTTCTTCTTGCCCTTCTGTGCTTCATACAGCGGGCGCAGTCCGGCATTGGCGCGGCGGCTGGCGGCATCCCACGATGCCCAGAAGTGGATCAGCAGGTATTGGTCTTTGAAGTCGCTGCGTGTCAGTTTTTCGCCGTCGGCGTCCAACGTTTGGAAGAAGGGGATGGAGCGTCCGTCCTTCAGTTTCTGTTCCTCTTCCAGCACGTTCAACAGGGCCACCATGCCGGGGCGGTCTTTCACTTCGCCCGTCAGAGGTTCAATCAGCCGTTCGATGCGGTCGTAGTCCGGGTCGGGTTGGCGGAGGAAATACTTCTCCACCATGTAGGCGCTGGCGGGCGAGGCGGGATGCGAGCGGATGAAGTCCTCGGCTTTTTCCCGCAGTTTCCTCGGCGTGGGAGCCTCCAAGGCGGCCACCTCCTGCTGGAAAACGGTCAGCTCGTCGTTCGTCAGGTTGCCCGTCACGGTCAGCGCGGTTAAGGCGTCGGCCGAGCCTTGGATGGTGATTTGCTCGCGCCGGTCGGCAAAGAGCGGGTATTCCGTCCCGTTGCTGAAGATCAGCCAAAGTCCCGTGAGGGTGTCCACGGACAATGTGTCGGCGAATTTGTCTTCCTTCACCGTCAGCGTGTCGATGCGGCCAAACAACCGGTCCATGCCGCACACCAGGATGGTGTCGTCGCCCAATCCTTTGATTTCGCCGCTCACACGGGCGGCGTCGGTCGTCTGTTCTTTTCCACAGGCGGACACCAGCAGCAGGGTGGCCATCAGGCTGCAGATTATGTGGAGTCTTTTCATTGAGTGCCAGGATTATGGTTTGCGTCCGCGAATGTACGCCTTTTTGCCGTGATTAGAAAAAAAATCGTGTTTAATTTGAAGGCAGCGGCGCGATTTGCCGCTTAGTCGTTCACTTCCAACACGTAGGCACGTCCGCGGTCGGTGGTGATGTGCAGGTTGCTATGGTTTTCGACGATGGGCTTCAGGCGCCGGATGAGGGTGTAAAGCGTCTCGTCGGCGTTCTCCTTGCCCGGCCACAGGGCGCGGCAGATGTGGGGTTTGGTCAGGCGGTGGTCATCGTTCAGGTAGAACATCTGCATCAGGGCATATTGCATCGGCGTCAGGTGCAGGCGTTCGCGTCGGTCGTTGTAGAAGCAGTCGTCCCGGCGCGAGAGGGAGAGGTTGCCCAGGGTGATGAGAGTCATGTCGTCTTCTGCAGGCGCTCCGGTGGAGGCGGTGCGGCGTTGGCGACGGTAGAGCCATCCCGCGCAGAGCAGGGTCACGGCGGCCAGCACCAGGGGGAGGAGTATGGATTGATGGGGATTCATGGCTTATATGGCTTATCTTTTACTGATTTATTCTTTATGGGGTGCAAAGATAAGCAAAATGTTACAATATCGCTCTGTTTGCGGGCATTTTTCCTGATTTATTTTTCTTCTTCAATCCTTCGCATCACCCGGCACGGGTTTCCCGCCGCCACCACTCCCGGCGGCACGTCGCGCGTCACCACGCTGCCTGCCCCGATGACGCTGCCCCGGCCGATGGTTACGCCCGGCAGGATGCACGCCTGCGCGCCTATCCACACGTCGTCCTCCACCGTGATGGGCAGGGCGCGCTCCAGGCCGGCGTTGCGGCGGGCGGCGTCCAGCGGATGGATGGCGGTGTGGAAGCCGCAGTGGGGACCTACGAAGACATGGTTGCCAAAGCGGATGGGCGCCTCGTCCAGGAAGGTGGTGCCGTAGTTGAAGAAGCAGTCCGCGCCCGTCGCGACGTTGTAGCCGTAGTCGCAATACAGAGGCGGGACGACGACGGTGCGCTCGCCCAGGCGGGGCAAGGCTTGGTGCAGGGCGGCATCGCGTTCGTCATTGTTTCGCTCCGGATGGTTGAATGTCTCGCAGAGACGGCGGCAATGTTCGCGCTCAGCCAGAAGGGTGCGGTCGTAGTTGGCGTCATACCACTCGCCGCGCAGCATCTTTTCCTTTTCTGTATTCATTGTTGCGGTATTTGAGCGGCAAAGATAGCATTTTGACCACAAAACATGCTTCAAAGAATACAATTATTCGCATTTTCTTCTACCTTTGCGCACGGAAATCCTTTAATCTGATAATCTGATTCTGCGATGGGACATAAGATAGCATTCATCCTCCTACTCCTGCCGGCCCTGCTGCTGTGCAGCAGCCTTTCCGTGTCGGCTTATACGCCTCGATTGGATTCGTTGCTGCAAGTGCTGGACGAGACCATTGAGCAGAACCGGCAATATTCTGACCGGCGCGAGGCGCAGATCGGTGTCGTGCGTCAACAGCTCGATGCGCCTGATCTGAGCGACTTGGACAAATATCGCCTCACCCGTCAACTGGCCCGGCTGTACAACCCCTATATCTGCGATTCGGCCATCTCCTGCCTGAACCGTGGAATCCTCTTGGCCGACCGTTTGCAAAATCCCCGCCTGCAAGCCGAGAGCCGCATCGGCTTGGCCTATCTGTTGGGCTCGTCGGGCATGTACATGGAGGCTCTGGACGTGTTGCGCGAGGTGGACCGTACCGCCGTGGACACTACCTTGTTGCTGCGATACTATGCCACCTACGACCATATTTATGGGGAATCGGGCTACTATACCCAGGACAAACGCCTGGGACAACGTTATTGGAATCTTTCCGTTGCCTATAAGGATTCCATCAGCCGCGTGGCCAATCATGCGTCCGATTTCTACCTGCAAGTGGTGGAAACCCGCCTGCGGGACGAAAACCGCCTGGAAGAAGCCTTGCAACTGAACAAACAGCGTGCCACCCGAATCCCGAAAAACACGCGCGAGTATGCCACCTTGCTCTACTATCGTGCCCTCATCTACCGCGAAATGAACGCTTCCGAACCCTATCGCTCCAGCCTCGCCCTGTCCGCCATCACGGACATCCGTTCAGCCGTCAAGGACCACGCCTCGCTGTGGATGCTGGCCCAGGCCCTGCTGGATGATGGTGACGTGGAGCGTGCCTACCGCTATATGGATTTTTCGTGGAGCGCGTCTTCCTTCTACAACGCCCGGCTGCGTGCTTGGCAGAGCGTGGAATATCTCTCCGTCATAGACAGCACTTACCAGTTGTTGTTGCACAAGCGCAACGCCGTCCTGCAACGCTATATCCTTTTTGTTTCCGTGCTCACCGTGCTGCTCATCCTGGCCTTGATTTGCATCTGGAGACAGATGAAACGCTTGGCCCGGGCACGCCGCGAACTGCTGGCCGTCAACGGACAACTGCATGACCTCAATGCCGACCTGCAGCGCATCAACGCCGAACTGCAACAGGCCAATGCCAACCTGCGCGAGGCCAACACCATCAAGGAGAACTATCTGGGACGCTTCATCAAGCTCTGCTCCACCTATGTGGACCGCCTGGAAGCCTTCCGCCGCATGGCAGGTAAAATGCTCAGCACGGGCAAGTCGGCCGAATTGCTGAAAATCTCGCGTTCGTCCTCCGTATTGGACGAGGCGCTGAACGAGCTTTATTCCAACTTCGACACCGTGTTCCTGCGCATCTTCCCCGACTTTGTGGCGCGCTTCAACGCCTTGTTGCGCGACGATGAGCAAATCCTGCCCAAGGCCGAGGGACAGCTCAACACCGAATTGCGCATCTTCGCCCTCATCCGTCTGGGCATCACGGACAGTTCGCAGATAGCCGAGTTCCTGCACTATTCCGTAAACACCATCTATAACTATCGCGCCAAGGTGAAGAACAAGGCCCGCAACCGCGAGGATTTTGAAGAAAACGTGGCGCATATCCAGTAAATTTATCTTACAATATTCCTTTGGGGAAACGGGCGTCTTCGTGGGGCTATGCTTAGGCATGCCTCCGCCCGTGTCCGGAGGAGCCTGCGCCCGTGCTTAGGCGAGCGGCCGCCCGTGGGCGGGGGCATACCTGTCCGTTTCCGCCGGAATCGTTAACCCCAATGGCCAGCGTCTGGGACGTTTTTCCTTTGGACAGCATCCACTTTTAGAGAATATGACAATCCTGAATTCCAGTAGTTTACGTTTGAAATCATCCACTTTTTCATTCCTCTTGGTTTTATTGTATGGCTGTTTGGAATAACTTTGCGACAGCACTTGCGACTGTCCGCGGCGGAAGCAAGTGCCGAGTGTTCCTAATATTAATAAAAACAAACAGTTTTACCAATGAGAAACGTAAGACCTTTATGGGGAATCCGTCGCTGGTCAGTGTTCATGCTGATGACGTGTTTGTCCCTGTGTGCTTTTGCACAGAAAATCACTGTGAAGGGGCGCGTGGTCGATGCCGCCAACGAGGCTGTCATCGGTGCCAGCGTCCAAGAGAAAGGTACGGCCAATGGCGCCATCACCGACATGGACGGCAACTTCACGTTGCAGGCCGAGCCGGGCGTCACGCTGGTCATCTCCTACATCGGTTACCAGACGCGCGAGGTGAAAGCCGCCCCCAGCGTCAATGTCACTTTGAGCGAAGACAACGAACTGCTGGACGAGGTGGTGGTCATCGGCTACGGCTCCGTCAAGCGCCGCGATGTCACCACAGCCGTGTCGTCCGTCTCGACCGACGACATCCAGAACCGTCCCATCCTGTCCGCCGCACAGGCCATGCAGGGCAAGGCGGCCGGTGTCAGCGTCATCCAGCCTACCGGCCAGCCCGGCGGCGACATGAGCATCCGCGTGCGTGGCACCACTTCGTTCAACGGCAGCAACGACCCGCTGTATGTCGTGGACGGTGTGCCGGTGGACAACATCAAATTCCTATCGCCCAACGACATCGCTTCGATGCAAATCCTGAAGGATGCCTCCTCGGCTGCCATCTACGGTTCGCGTGCCGCCAACGGCGTGGTCCTCATCACGACCAAAGCCGGAGAGGCAGGCAATGCCAAGGTCAGCCTGAGCATCCAGGCCGGTTTCACGCAGGTGGGCAACAAGATCGAGTCGCTGAACACCGCCCAGTACAAGGAATTGATGGACGAGATCGGCCTCATCACGCTGCCCGACGGATTGACCGACCAGACAGACTGGTGGGATGAAACTTATACGACCGGCAACACGCAGAATTACCAGGTGTCCGTGTCCGACGGCAACGAGAAGTTGCGCTATTACCTCTCCGCCGGTTACCAAAACGAGAAAGGTATCTTGGAGACCGCCTTCTTCCGCCGTTATAACTTCCGCGCCAACATCGACAATGATGTGCGCAAGTGGCTGCGCATTTCGGCCAACATCACCTATTCTGATTATACCAGCAACGGTGCCGGCGAGATGGGTACGGGCGCCAACCGTGGCGGTACGGTATTGTCCGTCATCAACACTCCGAAGTATGCTCCCATCATGGATCCGGAGAATCCCGACCAGTACTACACCAATTTCTACGGTGCCAACATCACCAGCCCGCTGGAGAACCTGGAACGCCGCCGCAACGACCGCAACCGCGAGAACCGCCTGATTGCATCGGGCAGCGCGTTGTTCACGTTCATTCCCAAGGAACTGACCTTCAAGACGACCTTCTCGCTGGACCGCCGCAACGTCATCTCCACCACCTTCCTGGATCCGCACAAGACGCAGCATGGCCGCGACCAGTATGGCGAAGGTTCGGACAACCGCAACCAAAACACGGTGCTGACGTGGGATAACGTTCTGACCTACGACAAGCTGTTCAAAGAGAAGCATGGCCTGAACGTGATGGTCGGCTCGTCGTGGACGGATTCGGACTACACCAACAACTACATCAGCGGCTCGCACTACCGCAACGGCCTCATCCAGACGCTGAACGCCGCCAACATGATCGGCCTGAACGGAGCCGGTTCCAGTGCGTCGCAGTGGGGCATCATGTCCTACTTCGGACGTATCTCCTACAACTATGATTCCAAGTACCTCGTGACGGCCAATGTCCGTGCCGACGGTTCGTCGCGCCTGCATCCCGACCACCGTTGGGGAGTGTTTCCCTCGTTCTCGGCAGCTTGGCGTATCTCGTCCGAGGAGTTCATGGAAGGCACCCGCGGCTGGCTGGACGACCTGAAGCTCCGTGCCGGCTGGGGACAGACCGGTAACCAATCCGGCCTGGGCGACTATGCTTACTTGCAGTTGTACAACATCAACCGCATTCCTTGGTATGAGGAAGGCAATGGCGATGCCGTGCCCACCATCACGCCCTCCAACCTGCGTACGCGCGACCTGACGTGGGAGACCACCACGCAGACCAACGTGGGCCTGGACTTCACCGCCTTCAACAGCCGCTTGAACGTGACGTTGGACTGGTATTACAAGCGCACCACCGACATGCTGATGAATGTGTCCCTGCCCTCCGGTTCGGCCATCGCCAGCAGCATCAGCCGCAACGAAGGCACGATGACCAACAAGGGCTTCGAATTCTCCATCAGCTCCAAGAACTTTGTGGGCGAGTTCTCGTGGGACACCGACCTGAACATGTCCTTCAACCGCAACAAGCTGGAAGAACTCGAATTGCAGAAAGTCTACTATGCAGCCACGGCCAGTGAGCGCATCACCGAATATATCGTGCGCAATGAGCCGGGACGTCCCTTGGGAGGCTTTTATGGCTACATCTGCGACGGCGTGGATCCCGAGACCGGCGACTTGATGTACCGCGACATCAATGGCGACGGCGTGGTGTCCACCTCGGACCGCACCTACATCGGCGACCCGAACCCTAAGTTCACCTACGGTATGACCAACACGTTCTCCTACAAGAACTTCACGTTGAGCGTCCTCATCCAAGGTTCGTATGGCAACGATGTGTTCAACGCTTCGCGCATGGAGACTGAAGGCATGTACGACGGCAAGAACCAGAGCACCCGCGTGCTGGACCGCTGGCGCATCCCCGGCCAGATCACGGACGTGCCCCGTGCCAACTACACCATGCACAACTCCACTTACTTCGTGGAAGACGGCAGCTACCTGCGCGTGAAGGACATCACCCTGTCTTACGACGTCAAAGGCCCGTTGTTGCGCAAATTCGGTGTCACCCGCCTGCAACCCTACTTCACCGCCACCAACCTGCTGACGTGGACGAAGTACAGCGGCATGGACCCCGAGGTGAACCAATGGGGAAACAATGGTGCCGTGCAGGGCATTGACTGGGGAACCTATCCGCAGTGCCGCTCCTTCGTGTTCGGTGTCAATCTCGAATTCTAACCCATAAACCATACCTAATATCATAGATTATGAAACTGAGAAATTATAAGCAATATATCATTGGCGGACTGTTGGCAGGAGGACTCCTGAACTTTTCCGCCTGCAGCCTGGATTACGATCCCCTGGCTTCTTATTCCGATGTCACCGAAGGCGTCCAGGATGAAGAGGGCGAACAACTGGAGTTTGCCACAAAGGCCGACGTGGAGTCCGCGCTCCAAGCACTCTATCAGCTGATCCGCGACCGCATGGAACACTGGTACATGGACCAGCTGCTCATGGGCGACAGCCATTCGGACAATGCCTACGGTGGCTCCACGGATGGCGGCGTCATCAACTACGAGAACAATTCCATCGACGCCAACAATCCCAACATCGTGCGCGACTGGGACCGCTTCATGGCCGATGCCACCCAGGCCACGCGCATCATCAACAATGTGGACCTGGTGCCCGACGCCTCTTTCTCGGAATCCGAGCGCAACAGCATCAAGGCGCAGGCCATGATTTTCCGTGCCTTCATCTGGTTCGAGATGACGCGCATGTGGGGAAACATTCCCTTGAACACTGTCTTGCCGCCCGACATCACGGCCGACAACATCGAGGAGGTATATCCCGACTACTTCCCGCCTCAGAACACGCAGCAGGAAGCCTATGAGAAGATCGAGGAAGACCTGCTCTATGCCGTGCAGTACGCGCCCGATACCGACCAGGCCGACAAGACTTTGTTCTCCAACGACGTGGCACGCGCCCTCCTGGCCAAGATTTATGCCGAGAAGCCGATGCGCGATTACAACAAGGTCATCCAGTATTGCGATGAACTGGAAGCCCATGGCTATGGTCTGGCCGACAGCTTCTCCGACCTGTTCGGCATGAACGAGACGGTGACGGACGTGAAGATGCGCAACACCCGCGAAGGCATCCTCGAGGCCCAATTCCCGGCTTCGGGCGGCAACTGGATGGCGTGGATGTTCGGCCGCGACCTCTTGGACTATGATTATTCCTTCACCTGGGCCAAGTGGATCACGCCTTCCCGCAACTTGGTAGCCGCCTTCGAGCAGGCCGGCGACACGGAGCGTTACAACGAGACCATCGTCTGGTACGAGTGCTCTTGGAGCAACTACTATCCTTCCGATCACTACGCTTTTGCCTACAAATGCCGTTCGGGCGCCAGCAGCATGATTTACCTGCGCTTTGCCGACATCCTTCTGCTGAAGGCCGAAGCCTGCCTGCGTGGCGACAACAAGGACCTGAATGCCGCTGCCGACATCATCGACCGCATCCGCGAGCGTGCCGGTCTGGCTC
This sequence comes from uncultured Bacteroides sp., assembly GCA_949292025.1. Lineage (GTDB taxonomy): Bacteria > Bacteroidota > Bacteroidia > Bacteroidales > Bacteroidaceae > Bacteroides. The sequence continues at coordinate 126,687 of CASEYC010000097.1, forward strand.
CGCTGTCGGCCTCCGTGCGTGGCAATGAAGCCAGCCTGTGGGAAGCCTACAAGCTGGAGCGTCGCCTCGAGCTGGCTCTGGAGGGACAGCGCTGGTATGACCTCTGCCGCTGGGACGAAGTGGAGAACGTGATGAACAACATCGACGACGAAGGCCGTGCAGCCAACGTCAACCCGTACAACGCCAATTCCTACTTGATGCCTCTCCCGCAGACCGTGCTGGACAGCAACGAGAATCTGGTGCAGAATCCCGGATATTAATCAGGATGTGGATGTTTTCGAATAACAAGTTTACGGATTTCAATAGGTTTTTAATATACGATTAGCAAATATAAAAAGAAGTAAAGAATATGAGAATATTGATAGACAAGACCAAAGTCATGGCTCTCCTGCTCTGCATGAGCTTTACGGCCTGTATGGCTTGCAGCGATTCCAATGACAGTACAGGCACTACGCCCGAGCCGGAGCCGGAACCTGTGCCTACGGATGGCGTCAGCTACTACCTCACCACGTCCAACCGTGCCTACGACTTGACGCCCGGCACCTTGGATTTTGGCGAGGGCAGTAACATGTCGCCCAGTACGGTACGCCTTGACCCTGCCACGCGCTACCAGCAGATGGACGGTTTTGGTGCGGCCATCACTGGCTCTACCAGCTACAACCTCTCGCTAATGCCCGCGGAGGCACGCGCAAAGTTCCTCGAAGAGACCTTCTCGCCGGAACATTACGGCTACAGTTATGTCCGCATCGCCATCGGCTGTTCGGATTTTTCCATTGCCGGCGAATATACTTGTTGCGACACGGAAGGCATTGAGAACTTCGCCTTGACCACTGAGGAGACCGACTACGTCATCCCGGCCTTGAAGCAAATCCTAGCCATCAACCCTGATGTGAAGATCATCGCGGCTCCCTGGACGTGTCCCCGCTGGATGAAGGTGGAAGACCTGCAGAGCCTCAAGCCTTATAACTCATGGACAGGCGGACAGCTTAATCCCAAGTATTACCAGGACTACGCCACTTACTTCGTCAAGTGGCTTCAGGCCTTCAAGGATGCAGGCGTGGATGTTGATGCCATTTCCGTGGAGAATGAACCGCTGAACCGCGGCAATTCCGCTTCCCTCTACATGGGCTGGGAGGAACAACGCGACTTTGTCAAGACGGCTCTTGGCCCCGCCTTGCAGCAGAACGGCTTCGGGCATGTGCAGATCTATGCCTTCGACCATAACTATAACTACGACAACATTGCCGAACAGCAGGATTATTCGCTGAAGATCTTCCAGGATGCCGAGGCGAAGAAGTACTTCACCGGTACGGCCTTCCACGACTATGGCGGCACGCGCGACGAGCTGCAGGATGTCCATCAGAAAGCTCCCGACATGGAACTGCTCTTCACTGAGACTTCCATCGGCGAGTGGAACAATGGCCGCGACCTCAGCCAGACGCTCAACCGCGACATGGAGAACATCGCCTTGGGCACGGTGAACAACTGGTGCGTGGGTGTCATCGTCTGGAACCTGATGCTGGACAGCGACCAAGGTCCTTACGGAGGCCCGGGCGCCTGCACCACCTGCTATGGCGCCGTGGATGTGGACAACACGAACTACACCACCATAACCCGCAACTCGCACTATTACATCATCGCCCACTTGGCATCTGTGGTCAAGCCAGGCGCCACGCGCATCGGCACTTCTGGTTATACGGATGAAGGAATCGTTTACGCCGCTTTTGAGAATACAGACGGCACGTATGCCTTCGTCTTGAGCAATGCCAACCAGGAGGCCCAACGCGTCACCGTGGACGATGGCACGCATTACTTCTCCTTCGAGGTACCTGCACGGGCGGCTATCTCTTATAGATGGAAGAAGTGAGGGGAATAAGAACTGCGCTCCGCGCATAGATTATCATTTATTTAACAAAAAAGACAACCATGAAGAAATTGAATCTCTTATATCTGTCGGCCCTGATAGCAGGGACACTGACGTTGGGAGCCTGTGACGATGAGGACAACGCGCCGGGCAATCCCGTGATGGACATCAAGACCGAGGTGGGCAGTGCCTGCTTTGGCGATAGCCTGGAGTTTACTGTGAATGCTTCGGATGCGGACGTGCCGCTCTCCACCCTGAAGGCGCAACTTTATTTCAGCGAGGAGATGGTGGGCGAGACCGTCATCCGCACCAAGGAAAGCGGCGTGGATTATACGGGCAAGATTTACGTCCCCTTCCTCAAGAATGTGCCCGATGGTACCGCCACGCAGAAGTTCATCTTGCAAAACATTCACTTCACCATTACGGAACAGACGGTGGCCGTGGCCTGCACGCGCCCGCAGTATGACCACCTCGTGCTGGTGGCTGAGGATGGCACGCAATACGACATGCCGCGCACGGGGCAGAACCAATATGCCGTGACGGCCGAGTTCCCCCAAAAGCTTAATGCCTATATTGTGGCGCCGGCCTATGGCGCTGCCGGCAATGAGTTGACTTTTGGATACTCCAACGGTGAAATTGTCGATGGCAGCACCGCCAACATCCCCTTCTCCAATCTGGAGGCAGGCGAATATACCGTGACCTTCAATACGTTGACCTACGAGGCAGGGCCATTCCTCACCGTCAACATGAACGGGCAGGAATTCACCCAGGTGGATGCCAATACCATGAAGGTGGAAATGGCGTTGACCCAAGGCGAAGCTATCACCTTCGAGGGTGTGCCCGATTATGAAAGCTGGTGGATTGATCCGGACTTCTTTGCCGAGGATGCAGAAGGCAACCTGACCTTTGTGCCCATCAGTGGCAACTATCGTGTCACGGCCGATATGCAGAAGCAGTACTTCAAGGTGGAGGTGCTGGACGGCGCCATGTCCGATGCCACCCTTCAGGACGATGGTACCGGCGCGCTTTGGATTGTGGGTGGTAGTGGCTCGAAAGGGACAGAGGCCATCGGCAAGCCCTCGCATGCCGGTGCGCCCAGTTGGGACGGCGGCAACGGTGCCATCTGCATGTCGCCCATCGCACCGACCACTTACCAAATCACTCTGGTGGCAGGACAGCAGATTACGTCCGATGGCGCAAACTTCAAGTTCTACGGTGGAAAGAACTGGGCCAATGAATACAAGAGCGACCGCATGAGCACGGATAGCGACATCTTCGTGGTCAACCCTGGTCCTAATGATGACGGAAACGTCTGGTTGGCCGAAGGCGTCACGCTGGAGGAAGGAGCCACTTACGTCATTACCGTGGACATGAGCGACCCTGCCCATGCCGTGATGCACGCGGTGAAGAAGTGATTCTTGCAGATTCATTCTAATATATTGAAGCACCCCGGTAGCAGTTGCTGTTATCGGGGTGTTTCTCATATCGGCGTGCGAGTTTTTTCTTTAATACCCGAAATCTTTTCCCTCGTCAGTTCCGTCACGGGTCCCAGCTTGCGTAGAGCCTCCATGTTGAGGTCTTTCTCCGGCGGTTCGTTTCAAAGGTTTCATAGGGTTGATGTATTTACTTTGTCATTGTCCTGCAAAGATATGCGTTTTTTTCCTACCTTTGCACGTCGAAAGGCAAATAATGACAAAATCAGACTTATTACAACAATGATAACCATCGAACAACTGAAGGACGTCCGGGAGCGCACCGAAGCGTTGAACCGCTACCTGGACATCGAAGGCAAGAAGATACAAGTGGAGGAAGAACAACTGCGCACACAGGCGCCCGGATTCTGGGACGACCAGAAGGCTGCCGAGGCGCAGATGAAGAAGGTGAAGGGCCTGCAGCAGTGGATCAGCGGATACAACGAGGTGAAGACCCTGGCCGACGAACTGCAACTGGCCTTCGACTTCCACAAGGACGAGCTGGTGACGGAGGAAGAGGTGGACGAGGCGTACAATAAAGCCGTATCCGCCGTTGAAGCTTTGGAGCTGAAGAACATGCTGCGCGACGAGGCCGACCAGATGGACTGCGTGCTGAAAATCAACTCCGGCGCGGGCGGCACCGAGAGCCAGGACTGGGCCAGCATGTTGATGCGCATGTACCTGCGCTATGCCGAGACGCACGGTTACAAGACTTCCATCGCCAACCTGCAGGAGGGCGATGAGGCGGGCATCAAGACCTGCACCATCGAAATCAGCGGTCCGTATGCCTACGGCTACTTGAAGGGGGAGAACGGCGTGCACCGCCTGGTGCGCGTGTCGCCCTACAACGCCCAGGGCAAACGCATGACCTCCTTCGCCTCGGTGTTCGTCACGCCCTTGGTGGACGACACCATCGAAGTGACCATCGAGCCGGCACGCCTGTCGTGGGACACCTTCCGAAGCGGCGGCGCGGGCGGCCAGAATGTGAACAAGGTGGAGTCCGGCGTGCGCCTGCGTTACCAGTACAAGGACCCCTACACGGGCGAGGAGGAGGAAATCCTCATCGAGAACACCGAGACGCGCGACCAGCCCAAGAACCGCGAGAATGCCCTGCGACTGCTGCGCTCCATGCTGTATGACAAGGAGATGAAGCACCGCATGGCGGAGCAGGCCAAAATCGAGGCGGGCAAGAAGAAAATCGAGTGGGGGTCGCAGATACGCAGTTATGTCTTCGACGACCGCCGCGTCAAGGACCACCGCACCAACTACCAGACTTCGGACGTGAACGGTGTGATGGACGGCAAGATAGACGGCTTCATCAAGGCGTACTTGATGGAGTTCGCGGGGGAAGGCGAAGCGTAAAGAACATAAAATTAGGCGCGGATTACGCGGATTTCACGGGAATAAAAACGCATCCGCTCAATCCGCGTCTAAAAAAATTACGGAATTTGCGTTCCAATCATCACCGAAATGAGGCAGGAAGTTAATTTTTTCCTCCAATCGCTTGCAAACTTCCCGAATTTGGTCTTACTTTGCTTCCGTTGAACCTAAAACTAAACATAGTTATATCATGGGAAAGAGTAATAAGAACCGCGTGACACACACGCAACGTGAAGAAGAACAGGGCAAGAAAGTCCTCCGTGGAATGACCATTGTCGCCATCATCTTGATTATCATCATGCTGGTGGCCTACACCGTATGGGCTTGAGCCGTGGCACAGGAGATTGAACGCAAGTTCTTGGTGACGGGCGACTATCGGTCGTCCGCCACCTCGTCCAGCCGCATCGCGCAGGGTTACATCTGTTGCGACGGACGGACGGTGCGCGTGCGCATCCGGGGCGACCGCGGCTACCTCACCATTAAAGGACCATCGCCCGACGGCGGCCTCAGCCGTTACGAATGGGAGACGGAGATTGCCCTGGACGATGCCCGCGACTTGATGAAACTTTGCCGGGGCGGAGTCATCGACAAGACGCGCTACCTGGTTCCCTTTGGCGGCCATACTTTCGAGGTGGACGAGTTCTACGGCGACAACGAAGGCTTGGTGGTGGCCGAAGTCGAGCTTTCTGCTCCCGACGAACCTTTCGAGCGTCCCGCCTTCCTCGGCCGGGAGGTGACGGGCGACCGGCGGTATTACAACGCCCAACTGATGCAACGGCCCTATTGCACCTGGAAGGAACCGTAAAAAGATGAAATGGAGAAAATCTACCAATACCTGCCCGAGGAGTTTGTCACCTTCGTCCTGGTGACGCTGTTCTCCTTGCTCATCGGCCTCTCGCAACGGCGCATCAGCCTGAAGCGCGAAGGCGAAACCACCCTTTTCGGCACTGACCGTACCTTCACCTTCATCGGCATCCTCGGCTACCTGCTCTACATCCTCGACCCGGCGGAGTATCGCCTGTTCATAGGCGGCGGGGCGGTGTTGGGCCTCTTGCTGGCGCTCAATTATTACGTCAAGCAGACGCAATACCGCGTGTTCGGCGTGACCACCATCGTCATCGCCCTCATCACCTATTGCCTGGCGCCGATAGTCATCACGCAGCCGTCGTGGTTCTACGTCATGGTAGTGGTGACCGTCCTGCTCTTCACGGAGCTGAAGCACACCTTCACGGAGCTGGCGCAGCGCATGAAGAACGACGATATGATCACGCTGGCCAAGTTCCTTGCCATCAGCGGCATCATCCTCCCGATGCTGCCGGACAAGACGCTGATACCCGGCATCAGCCTGACGCCCTACAGTGTGTGGCTGGCCACGGTGGTGGTGTCCGGCATTTCCTACCTGTCTTATCTGTTGCGGCGGTACGTCTTCCGCGAGTCGGGCATCCTGGTGTCCGGCATCGTTGGCGGGCTTTACAGCAGCACGGCCACCATCTCCGTCCTGGCGCGCAAAAGCCGCGAAAGCTCGGCGGACGAGGCGCCGGAGTATGCCGCGGCCATGCTTTTGGCAGTGAGCATGATGTTCCTGCGCTTCCTCATCCTGATAGGCATCTTCAGCCGGGAGACGTTGGCTGTCATCTATCCCTACCTGTTGGCCATGGCGGTGGTGTCTGCCCTCGTGGCGTGGTGGGTCCACCGGCGGCGGGCAGCCACGGTGGATGCACAGGCCGCCGACACCGACACGGGCAATCCGCTGGAGTTCAAAGTCGCCCTGATATTCGCCCTGCTCTTCGTGGTGTTCACGCTCCTGACGCACTATACCCTGCTCTACGCGGGCACGGGCGGATTGACGGTCCTGTCTTTCATCTCCGGCCTGAGCGACATCACGCCTTTCATCCTCAACCTGCTGCAAGGCACGGGCAACGTGTCCGTCCCCCTCATCACGGCGTGCAGCCTCCAGGCCATCATCAGCAACATTGCCGTCAACCTCTGCTATGCCCTGTTCTTCGCGGGACGGAAGAGCGCGCTGCGCCGTTGGGCGTTGGCGGGATTCGGCGTGGTGATTGGCGCGAACGCGTGCCTGCTGGTGGTGTTTTATTTATTTTAACTGCTCTTTTTCTTAGGCTTCTACGGAAAAGGCGTACTTTTGCGCCATTTATCAGACATCCATAAACAGACAAAGAAAATGAAACTCAGACAAACCCTGCTGTGGCTGTGCCTGCTGGTGTGCGGTGCGGCAATGGCGCAGACGGGTGGCTCGTTTCGCGTGAAGGGGGTCGTGCTCGACTCGCTGACCCTGGAAGGCGAACCCTATGCCACCGTCAAGATTGCGAAGAAGAACCATCCCGAAAAGGCCGTGAAAGCCGTGCTGACCGACATCAACGGTGCCTTCAATGCCACCGTGAGCGGGCAGGGAGACTTCCTGCTGACCGTCAGCTCGATGGGGCGCAAGCCCGTGGTGTGTGACTTCAGCGTGGGCGCATCGGACAAGGAGGTGGATTTGGGAACCCTCCACATTGCCGACGCCGCCAACGAACTGAACGAAGTGGTGGTCACCGCCCAGAAACCGCTGGTGAAGGCGGACATCGACAAGATAGAATACAACATCGCCGACGACCCCGACTCGGAGACCAACTCCCTGCTGGAGATGCTCCGCAAGGTGCCGATGGTCACCGTGGACGGCGAGGACAACATCCAGGTGAACGGCAGCAGCAACTTCAAGGTCTACGTCAACGGACGGCCCAACAACATGATGAGCAGCAATCCCAAGGAGGTGCTGAAAAGCATGCCCGCCAACACCATCAAGCACATCGAGGTCATCACCAACCCCGGCCCCAAGTATGACGCCGAGGGCGTGGGCGGCATCCTGAACATCGTCACCGTGGGCGGCGGCTTCGAAGGCTATACCGTCACCCTGAGCGCCAACGGCAGCAACCGCGGCGCGGGCGGCGGCCTCTTCGGCACGGTGCAGAAAGGTAAACTGACCGTCAGTGCCCGTTATAACTACAACAAGAGCTACAGCCCCCGCAGCTACAGCGGAGGCAGCCAGACGGCCACCGAACCGTCCGCCGACCGCGCAAATTTGTCCTACAACGGCAACAGCAAGAGCGACGGCAGCTTCCAGTCGGGCAGCCTCGAAGCCAGCTACGAGATAGATACGCTGAACCTGGTGACCGCCTCCTTCGGCTTGTGGGGCGGCGGAAACGACGGTCGCAACGGTTCGTCCTATGTGGGCGTTTCCTCCCTCGACCCTGCCAACACCCTCTACCGCTACACCACGGCGGGGCACAGCCGTTCCTCGTGGTACTCCATTGACGGAGGACTGGACTACCAGCACATCTTCCCGCACGTGAAGAACCGCATGCTGACCTTTTCTTATAAAATCAACACCCGCCCCGACACCTCGGATTCGTATTCGGAATACAGCGTGGACGACGGCTATGCCACCGACTGGGCGGACTATATCCGCCGCCTCGAAGACCAGCGCATGGACGGCAGCCAAAACACCACCGAGCACACCGTGCAGGCCGACTTCACCACCCCCATCGGTCAGAGCCACACCGTGGAGACGGGCGTGAAGTATATCCGGCGCAACAATTCGGCGGACAATGACCGTTACACCCGACCCCAAGACGGCAGCGACTACGCCTTCGACGAGGACTACAGCACGCACTACCGCCACGCGAACGACATCCTGGCCGCCTACCTGGGTTATTCTCTCCGCTGGAAGAAGTTGAGCGGACGCCTGGGCGTGCGCTACGAGCACACCATCCAGAATGTGAAATACCTGTTGGGCCGGGGCGAGGATTTCCGCAAGGACTTTGACGATGTGGTGCCTTCGGCCTCGATAGGATGGCGGTTGAGCGACTTCTCCAACGTGCGTGCGGGCTACAACATGCGCATCTACCGCCCCGGCATTTGGTACCTGAATCCCTACCTGGATGACAGCAATCCCTCCGCCGTCAGCCAGGGCAACCCGAACCTGGACAGCGAGAAGAACCACTCGTTCGACCTGAGCTACAGCAGCTTCTCGCAGAAGTTCAACATCAACCTGTCCGCCCGCTACTCCTTCACCAACAACAGCATCCAGTCCGTCACCCGCCTGGTGCCCGAGACGGAGATCCCCGATATGGACCCGGGCAACTACACGGGCAAGGACGTGCTCTACACCTCTTATTATAATATCGGCAAGAGCAAGAACGCCTCGCTCAGCGCCTACGTCAACTGGAATGCCACGTCCAACACGCGCATCTATGTCAACCTCTTTGGCGGCTACACCAAGCTGCAGGGCGCGGACGGGCTGGAGAACGACGGTTGGAACCTCTTTGCCTTCGGCGGCGCGCAGCAGAGCTTCAAGCATGACTGGCGCCTGAGCCTGAACGTCTACGGACAGACCCCGTGGATCATGCTACAGGGCAAGGGCGGCAGCTTCCTGGGCTATTCGCTCAGCCTGAACAAATCGTTTATGGACAAGCGTCTCACCCTCTCGGCCTTCGCCAGCAATTTCCTGGAGAAATACCAGCGTTATGAGTCGCACACCGAGGGTGTCGGTTTCCGCTCCGACTCGTGGAACCGCTACCCGCAAGCCAGCTTCGGCCTGAGCGTCAGCTACCGTCTGGGGGAGCTGAAGGCCAGTGTGAAGCGCGTGGCCCGCAGCATCAGCAACGACGATGTCAAGAGCGGCGGCAGCGAAGGCGGCAGCAGTATGGGCGGAGGACAATAATCCGCCTCTCCGCACAGGGATATTCCTGCCAGTGGTCGGGGGTATGGGTGGACAAAAGGCGGAAAAAGACGAGGATTCCTTATTGATTTCTTGTAGGTTATGTTTGGGAAATCAATAGGGAATCCGTATATTTGTAGCATCTTTAAGGGGAAAACGGTTATGAAACGAACAGAAGTTGTCAGACAAATCAAGGAAATCATTCGGCAGGTGGCTCCCACGGCGGAAACTATTCTTTTCGGCTCGGAAGCGCGGGGAGAAGCGCGTCCTGACAGCGACATAGACCTCCTGATATTATTGGATGGCGACAAACTTTCCTTGGCCAGCGAGGAGACCGTCACATTGCCCTTGTATGAATTGGAATTGAAGACAGGCGTATGCATCAGTCCTATTGTGATGCTGAAAAAACAATGGCGTAACCGCCCGTTCAAGACGCCTTTCTATGTGAATATTGTAAATGAAGGAATATTGCTATGAAGGAAAGATTGGATGAAGAAAGCAAGAAGGCATTGGTGGCCTATCGTTTGGAGCGTGCATTTGGCACGTTGAAAGAAGCCGATGTAATGAGGCGGGAGGGATTCTATAACGCAACCGTAAACCGCTTATATTATGCGTGTTATTATGCAGCGGTAGCCCTTCTCTTGAACAATGACATACAGACGTTTACACATAATGGAGTAAAGACAATGCTGGGTTTGCATTTTGTGTCTACGGGCAAATTGTCCATCCAGATGGGAAAGACTTTCGGGACGTTGTTTGAAAAACGTCACAGTGGCGATTATGATGATTTTGTCTATTGTGATGAGGAATTGATAAATGCGTTATTTCCACAGGCAGAAGCCTTTATCAACGCCGTTCGTGACTTGATTGACAAATAAGCATTGCCTTTTCTTTCCCATTTCCCCTTTTTTCCGTACATTTGCCTGCCCCCTTTGCCAAGCAGGCGGGCGGCGATAGAATCCCCTGACAGATTATGAGTGAAGACTACGAAGCACCGAAAGACGAATTGAACCAAGATTCCCTGCCTGAAGGGAATGCCGAACATACCGATTACAAACCCGCCGACGCCAAAGGCGGGGATGTGCGTCACCGCCTGAGCGGGATGTACCAGAACTGGTTCCTGGATTACGCCTCCTACGTCATCCTGGAGCGTGCTGTGCCCCATGTGGCCGACGGATTGAAACCCGTGCAACGCCGCATCCTGCACACGATGAGGCGGATGGAGGACGGGCGATACAACAAGGTGGCCAACATCGTGGGCGAGGCGATGAAGTTCCATCCGCACGGCGACGCCTCCATCAAGGATGCCCTGGTGCAGCTGGGACAGAAAGACCTCCTCATCGACTGCCAAGGAAACTGGGGAAACATCCTCACCGGAGACGATGCCGCCGCCGCGCGATACATCGAAGCACGCCTGACGAAGTTCGCCCTGGACGTTGTTTTCAATCCGAAAACAACCGAGTGGAAGCAATCCTACGACGGACGAAACCGCGAACCGGTCACGCTGCCCGTCAAATTCCCCCTCCTGCTGGCGCAGGGCGTGGAAGGCATCGCCGTGGGACTCTCCTCGAAGATTCTTCCCCACAACTTCAACGAGCTGTGCGACGCCGCCGTCAGCTACCTGCACGGCGAGGAGTTCCACCTCTATCCCGACTTCCAGACGGGCGGCAGCATCGACGTCTCCAAGTACAACGACGGCGAGCGCGGCGGTTCCGTCCGCGTCCGCTCCAAGATAGAGAAGGTGGACAACAAGACGCTGGCCATCCGCGAGATACCCTACGGCAAGACCGTGGCGGGCGTCTGCGACTCCATCGTGAAAGCCAGCGAGAAAGGCAAGATAAAAATCCGCAAAGTGGAGGACCTGACTTCGGGCAGCGTCGAAATCCTCGTACACCTGGCGCCGGGCGTGTCTTCGGACAAGACCATCGACGCGCTCTATGCCTTCACCGACTGCGAGGTGAACATCTCCCCCAACTGCTGCGTCATAGACGGCCAGAAACCGCATTTCCTGACCGTCAGCGACGTTCTCCGCCGCTCGGTGGACAACACCAAGGCGCTGCTGAAACGCGAGCTGGAAATCCGCCGCAGCGAGGTGATGGAGAGCCTGCACTTCGCCTCCCTGGAGAAAATCTTCATCGAGGAGCGCATCTACAAGGACGCCGAGTTCGAGCAAGCCAAGTCGATGGACGCCGCCTGCGAGCACATCGACCTGCGCCTGACGCCCTACTATCCCACCTTCATCCGCGAAGTCACCAAGGACGACATCCTGCGCCTGATGGAAATCAAGATGGCGCGCATCCTCAAGTTCAACAGCGACAAGGCGGAAGAGCAGATTGCCCGCATGAAGGCGGAGGTGGCCGAGATAGACCGCCACCTGGCCAACCTCGTGGAGTACACCGTGGACTGGTTCCGGATGCTCAAGGAGAAATACGGCAAAGCCTTCCCCCGCCGCACGGAGCTGCGCAGCTTCGACGTCATCGAGGCCACCAAAGTCATCGAAGCCAACGAGAAGCTCTACATCAACCGCGAGGAGGGCTTCATCGGCACCGGCCTGAAGAAGGACGAGTTCGTGGCCAACTGCTCGCCCATCGACGACGTCATCATCTTCTACCGCGACGGCAAGTATGTCATCACGCCCGTGGCGGACAAGAAGTTCGTGGGCAAGAACATCCTCTATATCAACATCTTCAAGAAGAACGACAAGCGCACCATCTACAACGTGGCCTACCGCGACGGCAAAGACGGCACGTGCTACATCAAGCGCTTTGCCGTCACCGGCATCGTGCGCGACCGCGAATACGACCTCACGCAGGGCAAGCCCGATTCGCGCATCCTCTACTTCAGCGCCAACCCCAACGGCGAGGCGGAAGTCATCAAGGTGACGCTCAAACCCAACCCGCGCGTCCGCAAGATAGTCTTCGAGGAAGACTTCAGCCAGCTGGCCATCAAAGGACGCCAGGCCATCGGAAACATCCTGACGCGCCTGCCCGTCCACAAGATTGTGCTGAAGCAGCGCGGCGCCTCCACGCTGGGCGGGCGCAAGGTGTGGTTCGACCGCGACGTCCTCCGCCTCAACTACGACGGGCGGGGCGAATACCTGGGCGAGTTCCAGACGGACGACCGCATCCTCGTGGTGCTGGAGAACGGCGACTTCTACGCCACCAACTTCGACCTGGAGAACCACTACGAGCCCAACATCCGCTTCCTCGAGAAGTTCGACCCGCAGAAGGTGTGGACGGCCGTCCTCTACGATGCCGACCAGCAGGGCTATCCCTACATCAAGCGCTTCTGCTTCGAGCCGGCAGCCCGCAAGCAGAACTACCTGGGCGAGAATCCCAAGAACCAGCTCATCCTCCTGACGGATGAATACTATCCGCGCCTCGAGGTGGTCTTCGGCGGGCACGATGCCTTCCGCGACCCGCTGGTGGTGGAGGCCGACGACTTCATCGCCGTCAAGGGATTCAAAGCGAAGGGCAAGCGCCTGACCACCTACGCCATAGACACCATCAACGAGCTGGAGCCTACGCGCCGCCCCGAGCCAGGACCGGAAACGCCCGCCACGGCGGAAGAAGCCGAAGACCTGGACCCCGACAAGGACAAGACGCCCGGCGACATACTGGACGAACTGACAGGACAAATGAAATTGTTTTGACACTATGCTACCATTCCTCCCTATGCTCACGCTTTCCGCCCTCCTGTCCGCGGCTTCCCCGGCGGACACCGTGCAGGCGGACGACGCCCGCCCCATCGAGCGTGCCACGATGTACGGCCTCGGCTGGGCCAACGAGTATGACACCTACCTTTCGCCCCAGGAATACCGCGGCATCGAGTTCCGCCTCTCGCGCGAGAGCCTGCGCCGCACCCGTTGGGCGGACGGACGCCTGGTGCGCCAATCCTTCTTCCAGGGCTACGCCAACTACACGCACAACCACGTGGACAACAACAACGCCCTGGGCGCCCTCGTCAACTGGAACTGGGGGTTGCACTACGACTTCCCCGTGGCCGGCGGGCTGCACCTCTTTGCCGGCGGCCTGGCCGACCTCTCCGGCGGCTTCCTCTGGAACTTCCGCAACGGCAACAATCCCGCCAACGCCCGCGCCGCCGTGGCCGTGGATGCCTCCGCGGGCGCCGTGTGGGACTTCCGCCTGCGCCGCGTGCCCTTCCGCCTGCGCTACCAGTTGGATGTCCCCCTTGCCGGCGCGATGTTCTCCCCCCGCTACGGGCAGTCCTACTACGAGATATTCTCGCTGGGCCATGCCGGCGGGGTGGTGCGCTTCACGTCGTTGCACAACCGCCCGTCGTGGCGCCACCGCCTGTCGCTCGATTTCCCCGTGGGGCGCGCCCGGATGCGCTTCACCTACCTGTGGGACGCCCGGCAGGCCAAGGTCAACCACATCCGCACGCACGCCTACGGACACATCTTCATGGTGGGGTTTGTCAAACGCTTCAACCTGATAAAATAGCCTGACAATGAAACAGCTTTCTCTCTTCCTCTCCCTCCTTCTCCTCCTCCTCTGCTCCTGCATCCGCGAGGAGGAATACGACAACAGCGCCGTCGGCAACTTCGAGGCCCTGTGGCGCCTGATAGACGAGCACTACTGCTACCTGGACTACAAGGGCATCGACTGGGATGCCGTCCGCGGGCAATACCGCGTGCAGGTGACGGACGACATGGGCAATGACGCCCTCTTCGAGGTGCTGGGCAACATGCTGGCCGAGCTGAAGGACGGCCACGTCAACCTCTACTCCGCCTGGAACACCGCCCGCTACTGGGACTGGTACCTGGACTATCCGCGCAACTTCAGCGAGGCGTTGGTCGAAGACTACCTGGGGCGCGACTACCGCATCGGCGGCGGCGCCAAGTACACCATCCTGAAGGACAACATCGGCTACGTCTACTACGGCGACTTCTCCGCCGCCATCGGCGACGGCAACCTGGACGAGATGCTGCTCTACCTCGGCGTGTGCAACGGCCTCATCATCGACGTGCGCGGCAACGGCGGCGGCAACCTGACCACCTCGTCCAAGCTCGCCGCCCGCTTCACCAACGAGCGCGTCCACGTGGGCTACCTGCAACACAAGACCGGTCCCGGACACAGCGACTTCTCCGACCCCGAGCCGCTCTACATCGACCCCTCCGACGGCGTGCGCTGGCAGAAGCCCGTCGTGGTCCTCACCAACCGCCACAGCTACAGCGCGACCAACGACTTTGTCAACTCCATGCGCTGCTTCCCCCAAGTCACCCTGATGGGCGACCGCACAGGCGGCGGGGGAGGCATGCCCTTCTCTTCCGAGCTGCCCAACGGCTGGGGCGTCCGCTTCTCCGCCAGCCCCACGCTGGATGCCGACGGGCAGCACATCGAGGACGGCATCGACCCCGACATCCACGTGGACATGACCGAGGAAGACGAAGCACGCGGGCTGGATACGATTATCGAAGCGGCGAGGGAAGCCTTGAAAAACCGCGGCTGACCGCGTAACTTCCTCGCCGAAACTTTGCCGGAAAAGAAAAAACTCCGTATCTTTGCGCCCGTCCACACTAAACTTGTTGCGGGTGTGGCGTAATTGGCAGCCGCGCCAGACTTAGGATCTGGTGCCGAGAGGCGTGCAGGTTCGAGTCCTGTCACCCGCACAAGGTCACTTCACCGTTATCCACACCATTTCCCCCGGACAGCGTCCCCGCGACGCCACGCACGAGGACAGCATCCGGTTCGGGCTGACCTGAGGAAAAGAATAGACAAAAGAGCGTCACCCCGGCGTATCAGTGTATCAGTTGTATCAGATATCAGTTATCATTTTGACTTGTCGAAGCCGGAGAAAAGAGAAGATAGTCTATAATTTAATATATATATA
>CASEYC010000098.1 GCA_949292025.1 uncultured Bacteroides sp.
ATAAGGCAATATATCCCTAAAGGAACGGACATCAGCACCATCACGGATGGGAAAATCGCCAGGATTAGAAAGAAAATCAATGCCAGGCCAAAGGAAAAACTGAATTTCCAAACATCGGCTGAATGCTTTTTCAAAAATATTCCGTAATGTTGCACTTGCTGGTTGACTCTGCCTCTTCGTAAGAGATAATGGTCGCTTTGCAAAAGTACACATAATATTGCAGATTAACGAAAATATGCAATGCTATTCCACTGTAAAAAAGGAAATTTTAATGCTTTCGCTTAGCAAATAGAAGGAATGACCTCTGTCCTTCAGCTTCTTAGTTCATATCATTATCTCTTACGAAAAGATTTGGATTCTTGTAAAACAAGCTAAACAACATCCGTGTACTATAAGGATTTAAGTATAAGGCTGTTTGCCTTGTCTATCACATTGGAATCCAACGATGCAAGATAGATGCGCGTGGTTTCCTCTGAATCGTGTCCCATTCCCTCGCTAATGACAGAAAGAGGTATGTTCTTACTCTTGGCTGCGCTTGCCCAACCGTGCCTCGCACAATACATTGACAACGACATGGAAAGCCCTACCATTTTTGCGATTACTTTCAAGGCGGCATTCACCCGGTAGATGGCATTACGGTATTGAATCCTTTCATCGGTCAAAGGATTTGTGATAATTGGTAACAAGTATTGTGTGGCAGAACATCCTTCGTATTTGGCGACAATCTCCGCCATGCACTTCTCCCATCTGATGCTAAGTTGCTGGTTGGTTTTCTTTCTCCGATAGGTCAGAACACCGTTCTTCAAGTCCGTTTTTTTGAGATAAGCCATGTCAATGAACGACATGCCACGGGTATAAAACGAAAAGAGGAACATATCTCGTGCATAATCCAAATGCAGCTTCAAAGTCAGGTCAAGTTCTTTAATTCGCTTAATAGCCTTCAATGGTACGGCGCGTTTAACCGTCTTGTCGATGCCAGTATAAACATGTTTGAAAGGATGTTTCTGTTCCATCATTTCCTTTTCCACGGCACGGTTGTACACAGCCCGCAGGATGCGCATATAGAATGAAACGGTGTTCGGACAGATGCCCTTGGCTTTCAGCCATGCTTCATAGAGCATCATCGTGTCGCTGTCTATCTCGCACAACAGTATGTCCTGCCCGTCACGGAATTTCATGAAGCTGCTTAACGTGGCGGTGTATGTTTCCGATGTGCGGATTCTGTTCAACCGCTTCAACTGGTCAATGACACCCTGCATGAAGCAGAACAAGGATTGTTCGTTTGCCTGTTCATTGAATCTTGCAACAATATCATCTGCCGTATAGCTTCCACTTTTCTTGTCGAACAAGGTAATAATGACATTCAGACGCTTAATGTCCCATTCAATGCGGCTTGTAACCGAGTTTAGATAGTTTCTCCGTTCTGTGCTTGTCAAGATTGGGAGATAAACCGTTGACGCTTTATCGTTCCACTCGCTTTCAAATATTCGATAGTCCGTCCTTATGTGGCGGACCACGCGGTTGTGTATCACCTGATAATAGATGCTCCCCTCCTTGCCGTCTATGGAAGAAGGACGGAATTTCACTTTTACTGATGCCATTCACGTTACTTTTTGTTATTGGTAATTTGTTCCACTTTCAATTTCTCCTGCATCAGACTGTCGGACACAGCCTTCAAATCCCTGTCATAGCCGTCAGCCTCTTGGCGCAACCAATTAATGGTTTCCTCGTTGCGCCGGATGTCGAACATATCGTTCAGCCAAAGGATTGTCTTTGCGTCGCATCCTCCCCATGAGCGGATGACGCGGAACTTCAAGGCATCGTCCGCATACTGCCGTTTGGACTGCCAAAGTTCGATGTTACCCCAGACGGAAAGGCTGCACACGACACCCATGCCTACCAAAAGAGAAAACACCTTGCTCGACCGGATGTCAAAACAGTGGCGGTGGATATGCTCCTTCGGTTCGTCCGTCCGCTCTTCCGAACTTCGGACAAACATCTCTTTCAAGTCACGCAACAGGTGCAGAATCCTGTTCGATGCGTTAACCTCCGCCTCCCCGAACTTGGTCAACATGGCTTTGGTCTGAGCCTGATGCTCCTTTGCGGAACTGTCGAACAAGTCCTTTATGGGAGCCAAATCCATTACAGGAGCTTGTTCTCCTGACAGGTTGTTGCTTACTTTTGGAGCGTTCTCCAATCTGTCATTGATGCCCTTCAAGACATTCCTTATGTCCTCAAAGAGCGCATAAACTTCGTTGTTATCCATTTTTAGAATCTTATTTTACGTTGTTTCTTTTTCTTATTCTTACGTTTTTGCTGCTCCTCAAAATAGTTCTCATCCGCCTGCGCGTTTGAGTTGTCGGGCATGAAAAGACCTATCGAGCCGCTATATAAATCATCACTGCCTTTTGGCTCAAACTGTGATGGTGGCGATGCCGGATGTCGGTAGTCTGCCATTTGATTGGCCATCACCCGTTGCCGTTCCTCATGGCGGTTGGCATTCAATGCCGCGTCTATTTTTGAATAGCTGAACCGCCTGTCAATCTTGGAACCGCTGAATGAGTAGCCGTTTTTGGAGAACACGACACCCTGCACCTCGTCCGAACCACCCTTGTACTTGAACCGCATAGCAATACCTTGTTTCTTTAGATTAGCGGTAAGCATGTTCCAGTTTCCACACCTTGAAACTTCAGTTTTAAGGATGGAATAAAGCTCATATTTGGTCTTGTCCGGCTCTTTCAGTCGGTGGCGTTTCACATGTTCTTTACCATCGGCGAAGTACAGGCCGTACTTCCGTGTCAGCTCCTTACAGACACGTGTGCTGCGTATCCGCTCGTTCCGGTCGCTGATTGTCCTGCCATCATTGGCAATGCGGTTGAATGCGACATGCACGTGTGGATGCTCCTTGTCGAAATGGCGCACGGTGAGGATTTGCGTGTCGGTTATTCCCATTTTCTTCAGGTATTCCAACGCAATTCCTGCCATTGCGCGGTCGGTCAGGCGATGTTCGTCCTCCTTGGAGAATGCCAATGCGATGTAAGCATTCGGTAATTCCCATATTTTTCGATATCTTTTATTGTCTTACTTTTGCGGTGTAAACACTACTTATCATCAACTAAACGAACAATCAGTTTATGGGAACAACAGGTAAAAGTCATCGGCCCCCTACTATCCACTTGAGTAAAAACAAGCTTATCCAATCATCGAACAATATTTCCGTAGCGGCATGCTTCCCAAGGAGTTCTGGGAGAAGGTGGGCTGGAGTGACAATCAATTTTATAATTGGCGCAAGCGTTATATGGAAGAACATCATCTTCTTCCGGAAGCTTCCGGGCAAGCCGAGTTCCATCCGGTGTCTGTCCCTGCGCCGGACTCCCGGCCGGACGGCCTTCCCGCCAAGCCCTCGGAAACCGGGACTGCCACAGAGATCATTTATCCCAACGGGGTCGTTCTGAGGACGTCGTCCATAGATCCCGGGTATTTGGCCGACCTGATAAAGGCATACTGACCATGTTCTGCCTGAATGACTCGTTGCATTATTACCTCTGTTCGCATCCGGTGGACATGCGCGGCGGGTTCGACCGTCTGTGCGGCATCGTGCGTGCCTCCATGGGACGCGACCCGCTCAGTGGCGAGGTATTCGTCTTCATGAACAAGAGCCGCACCCTGATCAAGCTCCTACATTGGGAGCGTGGCGGACTGGTCCTGTATCAAAAACGTCTGGAACGCGGCTGCCTGGCCCCTCTCCGTTTCGACACCCGTTCGCGAAGCTACCAGTTGCCCTGGAGCAGCCTGGTGCTCATGATTGAAGGCGTCTCCCTGGACAGGGCTGTCCACAGGAAACGATACATGCCATAATCTACTGATTTTTAACGAATAATATTTGCATATCCGCCATTTTATCACTATCTTTGAAACATGAAAGGCAACGGATCGGGACATACAATGGAGGGACTGCTCCAGCTCAACCGGGAGCTGGAACTGAAGAACCTGTTCCTCCTTTCGGAGAACAAACGGCTGGAAGAAAAGCTGTCCAAGCTATGCGACGAGTTGCGTTACTTGCGGCGCACGCTGTTCGGCCGTTCTTCCGAACGTGTCACGGACGCAGGGCCGGGGCAATTGAAATTCGCCTTCTATGAAGAACTGGCAGTTTGTGCAGCATCCCAACCCGTCAACCAGACAGGTGCCGCCCACAGGGCTGCCGCCCCGTCCAAAAGGAAGCCGGTCCGCAAACCCCTTCCGGACTATCTGGAGCGGAGGAGGGAAGTCATCGAACCGGACCCCTTGCCGGAAGGTTCAAAACATATCGGGAATGAAATTACCGAGATTCTGGAATATGTCCCCGGACAGCTTTACGTGCGCGAGATCATCCGTCGAAAATACGCGCTGAAGGACGGCGGGGTTGTCATCGGGGACCTTCCCGGCGGAATCCCGTTGCCTAAAAGCAATGCCGGCCCATCCTTGCTGGCCCACCTGCTGGTAAGCAAATACCAGGACCATTTGCCTTTCTACCGCCAGATAGAAATGTTCAGGCGTATGGGCGTCGAACTGGCCGCATCCACGGTCAACGGATGGACCCATGCCGCCATCTCCCTTTTACAGCCGCTTTACGACAGGTTGAAAAAGGAAGTCCTGTGCTGCGATTATGTGCAGGTGGACGAAAGTGTCATACCCGTGCTGGACAAGGACAGGCCGGGAGCGGCCCGCAAGGGTTACCATTGGATGGTCCGTTCGCCCGGGAAGCGCCTGTTGTTCTTCCACTACGACAAGGGATCCCGGGCCAAGCATGTCGTCACAGACTTGCTGGAAGGTTTCCAAGGGACCTTGCAAAGCGACGGATACGTGGCTTATGACTCGTATGAAGGGAAACCGGGGATCGTGTTGCTCGGTTGTTGGGCGCATGCCCGCAGAAAATTCGAGCAAGCATTGGGAAATGACCCGCCACGGGCAAAGTATGCGTTAAACCGGATCAGGCACCTTTATGAAGTCGAGCGTTTTGCCGCCGCAAACCTGTTGGGGGATGAACAGATAAAAACATTGCGCATGGAAAAATCCCTTCCTGTATTGGAGAATCTCAAGAAATGGCTCCAAAAGAACCAGCCGGAGGTATTGCCTTCTTCGAAGATAGGCAAGGCGATATCGTATGCACTCAACATTTATGGCCGGTTGGAGAGGTATGTCTCGGATGGCAGGTTCCACATAGACAACAATTTGGCGGAGAATGCGGTCAGGCCGCTGGCATTGGGGCGTAAGAACTACCTGTTCTGTTCAAACCACCAGTCGGCCGAAAGGACCGCCGTCATCTATTCGTTGCTTGGCACATGCAAGGCCTGGGGAGTCAACCCGGTCGTGTGGCTCACGGACGTGCTTGACCGGATACAGGAACATTCCGTGTTGCGGCTGGATGAACTGCTTCCAGGCAAATGGAAACCGGAAAGTCCCAGGTGCTCATCCGATCCCCTCCCCTCCATCCCCGCTGCTGCGCCGGTACAGGCGGCGCACGCTTGAAGGGGTGAACTGGCAGCCTTGACTGGTCCGGAACCTTTGGGCATTAAGCGCGCGGGCAATTTGTGAATAGGTGTTCCCGGACCGGCGCATGGAAACGATCAAAGCAGACGCCCGCCGGTTGTTCTCGTTTTCAGCAGCTTTTTGCTTGTTGGTGCGGACGCTGTTGGCTATGGCCCTGCCATGATTGCCCAGCAGATTTTCCGGCTTTCCCAGGCGAACGCCTTGCGACTTCTTCACTTGCAGGGACAAGCGGGTACGCTCGGAGATCAGTTGCGCCTCATATTCCGCTATAGAACTGATGATATGGAGCACCAGGCGGTTCGCTTTGGGGAAATCACAGAAAACGATCTCCACATCGCTCTCCAGCAAGCGGCTGGTGAACGCCACATTCCTTGAAAGACGGTCCAATTTGGCACATATCAACACGGAATGAGTCTGCCGGCATAGCTCCAAGGCTTCTGCCAATCTGGGGCGGTCGGATTTTCTGCCGCTTTCCGTTTCCACATATTCCCTTATTATCAAAGATGGCTCTCCGAGATACTTTCTTATAATCTCCCTTTGAGCTTCAACACCCAGATTGCTGGCTGCTTGCTTGGACGTACTCTGACGCAGATAGGATACGTAAGTGTTCATAAGACAAAAACTGATTGTTCGTTTAGTTGATGATAAGTAGTGTTTACACCGCAAAAGTAAGACAATAAAAGATATCGAAAAATATGGGAATTACCGAATGCTTACGATTTATTTATCCCCCTTCTCCCCTCTCGTCTTCCTCGCCTTCAATATCCCCTTCTGCCTCTCCACCACCGCATTCACATGCTCAATAAACGTTGCATATTCCTCGTCCCCTTCAATCATCGCCAGCGCATTCACCGTATCGACCAGCGAGCGGTAGGCGGATTCGGCGGCAGTGCGGGTTTCTTTCACGATGCCCACTTGGCGGGCGGCGTCCGCTTCCGTGCGCCGGGCGGCTGCGGCGAGGAACGCATCCTCTTTCGTTTTCAAATCGGCAATCCATACGTCAAGGGCGAGCGAAGTGCGTTTGGCGGAATCGAAAGCCTCCAAGTCTTGCAACAGGTTGTGCAGCACGCCGCTTTCCTCGGTCTGCGCCAGCGATGTCGGGTCGCCGTACTTGTCGAAAAGCGACTTGGCTTCAGTTGCCGCGCTTGCCACGTCGTCGGTCGGGTGGCTGCACATCGCCTTCACGTATGCGTTGATGCCGCGCCACGATTGGTCGCGCTCCACATCGGCATCGGTCGCCGAAGCGGTGGCGGGGTTCGTGGCGGATGCTTTCAATGCGGCATCGAAGGCGTTGAATGCTGTTTCAAACGAGTTTACGGCAGCGGTGAGAATGGACGGGGTTTCTTCGGCGGGCAGATTCTCGGTTTCGGCAAGGACCAGTTTAAGGAAACCGAAATCTTCTTCCACGCGGAGGCGGGTCAGGTTGATTGTTGTAATTTTTTTCATAATCGTTCAGTTTTAGTGTTGCACATAGTGAGCACAAATATACGCATTCTCCCTGAACGACCCAAGGAAAGTGACGGGAAGAGTTCTGGAAATTCGCGGACGCCGTTGTTTGCGACGAAAGCCGTTCTTGGATTTTGCAGGCATTGCCGTCGTCGACGACGGCGGTTCCGGAAGTTTTCAAGGGCTGTCGTCGCTGGCGATGAGGCTTGCGGGAAAAAAGAAGCACCGCCGATGATTGCCGACGGTGCTTCCACAAAATTTCAAGGCTTGCATTAGCCGAACGAGCCATCTTCACCGCTTCCCGGCTCTCCGCCAGTGGATGACGAGGCGGACGAGTCCAGTTTCAGTTCCTCCCAGAAGGTGTTTTCACTGACGAGCGAGCGGGTCGTGACCTGATTATTGACGCTGCGGGTCGTTTCGGGGATGAAGCGGACGCGCGTGCCGACTATCTGCTTCGCGCTGACCTCTTCTGCCGTGTCCACGCCTTGACCTTGCGTGTTCGGCGTGTAGTAGAACGTGCCGACCCCATCGAGCTTGACCGTGCGTCCTGAGTTCATAAACTCTCCCAGCACTTTGCCGAGATTTCCCAACATCGAATAACAATCTCCAGGGCTGAGGGCGGACAAATCCGCCAACCGGTTTGCGACTTCCTTTGTCTGAACGGGCTTGCCGATGGTAACGCCCTGCGGATACCACTTGCCGTTCACCTTGCGTTGTACTTTCTTGAAATACGCCATTTTCATAAAGATTTATGTCCTCCGCGCCCCGGACGGCTTCCAGGCAAGGGTCAGACCTTTGATAGGCTAAGGTCAGACCTTTGGCTACCTAAGGTCAGACCTTTGGTAGGTTCACCTCCGGGGGGTGCTTGGGACGGGTTTAACGTTGTCGCAAGATAGGAAGATTTTTTGACGTGGACAAGCGGATTTCAAAGTCTTTGTATCGGTGGCATACTCTCGGTTATTTTCTTTATCCGTTCTTCATCCGGCTTGAAATAAGAACACTGCATAGCCTCTGCCGGGTCGGGATATTGCGGTGTGCCCAGTTTTTTATATAAGCAGCAAAATATAGGGTTCATGCTTGTATCGAAGCCCGAACGGTGGAAGCGGCATAAGCGACAATCCTTTATGTCAAATCCGATGTTGCGTGCATACACAAGTCCATAGTCATAAACCGTGATGTCGCCTAAATAGTCGGCTTTGCTGTCGATGTTAAGTTCGAGGAGTGCATTGGGCCTCCTTCTTCCTTCATTGCACATGGGCATATCTTCGAAATTTGAAACGAACGTCTTCTCACTTTGGAAAAGGAAGAAACGGAAGAAGTGTCGTTTGGTCAAAGGAGCGACTTTATCCGATTCCCTGTTGAAGCCATAAAAACGGACATTGGAACCCTCGCTAATAAGCGGACGCATCAGTTGCCGAATGTCATTATCCGATTGGACATGGATTTCTATTATCCTTTGCTTGGAATTCAATTTGGCTTCCGTGCTTTTATGGGTAACGTATATTTCTATCAGGACAGGCTCGCGGTTTTCCTTTTCACTATGTGTCAAAAGCAAATCTGCCCGGAACTCATCTACTGGTTGCTCTTCCGTGCAAGTGTCATAGTATTTTTTCAAATCAAACTTTTGGGACGTGGTGTCTTGGCAAATGCCTTCTTTATAGAACGGGCATTCGTTATGCTTGGCACACTTGACCCTGCGGCTGTACTCTATCTCAAAAGCAGAAGACTGGTCAAACTTCTTTTTCAGCAGCATCTTTGCCAGTTTGTGCAAATAGGTTTCTTCACTGCACGCCTCGCCACTCTTATGCGCAAAGTGATGCGTATTCTTGCTTCCCAATTTGGCAACCATTTCCGCGCCGCACGCAATGCAACGAAATGTATGTGCCTTGCGGTATTCAAGAGTCACTGAGCCAATGTTTACAATGGCATTGGTATCATCGTATGCGTAGTGGTATTTTATGGTTTTCATCGGACTGTATGTTTTGGGGTTAATGGCAAAGATAGTGATTATTTCATTCCACGACAACAAGGCGACCCATTGCGCCGACATGATTGCGCAGTATTACAACCGCTATGCCGGGCACAAGGACACACAGTTCGTGTTCAGCGACTTGGGCACGTATAAGCCCGACTATATGGAGCACGCGGCTGAACGGAAACCGCCGGTGCTGCACGCCATGCCCAAGACCATCAGCATCAAGGAAGTCATGAGCGCGGGTAAGGATAAGGGAATGACTGACGGCATCTCCCAGCCGGAGGACGGCACGGAGAAACCGCAGGACAAACCGAAATGGAAGATGAAGCTGTGAATCTGATGGGATTTTATAAAAAAGGCTTGGTAACAACCGGTATATGCCGGATGATTGCCAAGCCTTTCTGTGTGAAACACATGTTGTGATTGGTAAAGACGTTAAAAAAACATATATCTTTATCATCTTAAAGTCATAATCCTTGTGGTAAAGAATAAAATATCTATCTTTGTACGTCATCGCTCGAAGAACGAAGGACTTGGTTGGCCGCATTACCGTAAATGCGGTTTTTTTTGTGCCTCTATTTTACCCGATTGATAAATTTGTTTTGATAATAAGCCTGGTTCTCAGAATCTACGCAAAATCCTGTAATCAAAGCGTAATCCGGGTGAATATACTCAACGATAACAATGTACTGTTTACCTCGATACCAATAGTAATCACGGAGTGTGCCATCGTTTTCTACATGTTGAAAGTACGTGATGCGCTTATCTTCTCTATTCTCCAAAATCGGCCTAATCCAATGGACTCTATTTGCCCGTTCTTCACGGAACTCCCTTATTTTGCTGGCAGTCTTATACTTTCCTCCTTTTATGGAACGGGTGATGATATGGACAAATTTTTCATAAAACCGTTCAAAGCCAATGGACAGATTGTCCTTTTTGCTGTTTTTGTATAAGTAAGGCTTAACCTTTAGAGGAGTTTGGTCAATCACTACCGTATGTTCAAAGAAATCCCGATGAAATATGGCGTGAAGTTCCTCTATTTTATCAAGTTCCGTTTCTTTGATGCCATCTGGAAAGTAGGGTTCCAATGCGCCTAATTCATCCTTTGTTGCCATTTCGTTTGCGAGGTTGATGGTCAAATATATTGAACTTGATTTCTCCGGGTTCAGTCCCTTCATCCAATAGATAACCGGATTTCATTTCCAAGTAATTGATGAGTTCCTTCTTGGCTTGGCTTCCTGTTTCCAAAAGGTGAAGCCCTCTTGCCTTGTATGTTACAGCACCAATAAAGAAATCGGCCAATTGGATGAATTGTGATTCATGGGAACGTATGTGTTGAAAAGAGATGAAAGGGGATTTCCCATGAAACTTATTTTTGAAAATCTCATGTATCTTGTTCAGCTTGGCACGGCCTTTGGTATCTTTTATATCCAAAAAGACCCGATAATCTACTGATTCACGAGGATTGGTATATGGATTGACTAACAAGTAGTAAATCATCTTGTAATAAAAGTTGTCGTGCTCTCCATTATTGAATGATTGATTGTCCAAACGGTCTTTGTATTTTACAAGAATGCATCTAAATTCCATTTCTGAATCAAAGAAACAATCAATAAGTTCTTTATACATCTCTATATGTGTATTGCTTATTGTATTCCATTTGATTTCATGCAATATGCCATATTCCCGTTTGATACATTTGATTCTTTGCTTCAAAGCATCCGAATTATCTTCCGGAACTTTGATATAGCCGATGCACATGACCGGAAAATGGTCGTGCTCCAAATGGCAACTTTCATCTATATAAAATGCAAATCGTTTCTTGTCCATTGTCGTATAGATTATTGAATTATGAATTTGCTATTATGAAATCCTCCATTTCTTTTTATTAGGCAATGTATCTTCATTTATTCCCAATTTATAGACCGTTACCGGATTCAATGAATCCCATAAAGGTTGCGCTTTCGCCATGCCGCAATCGTTCTCGATGATGGTTCCCAACAAGGCGCGTACCATTGGCGGATAGGCTTCGGCCAAGGCAACCATCTTTTCCTTCTCCCTCCTGCCAAGTCCTCCTACCAGAAAAGCTATGCGCCTATATGATGCCTCTATCGTGGTGTCGGGTATTTCCTTGATGAAGCGGATGGCATCCAATAATTGCAGGAGCGGAATATTGTCTTTGGTTATCGGGTTAGGTTGCAGGACAAAGCAGACGGTGAATATATCCCGTTGTTTCTTG
>CASEYC010000099.1 GCA_949292025.1 uncultured Bacteroides sp.
AAAGCCATCCTCTAATTGCAGACGGGATTCGTCTGTCAATGATATGGTTTTGATCTTTGCCATAATAGTACAACTCTATAATAATGGGCAAAGGTACAAACTCATAATGATATAAACTAATTTTCAACATCTACTTATATAAAAAGGAATGATTATTATTTACTCGTCTATCCGCAGCGTCTCCACCTTCTCCAGCCGTTGGCGCAGGCGGGGCATCAGCGAGCTGCGGATGCGCAGGGTCATCGAGCAGTCCGTGTCGTAGCCTTGCGAAACGATGGCAGGGCCTTCTTCCTTGACAATGCGCATGACGTCGTTCATGAAGGGATACTCGAAGAGGACTGTGACCTCGGCGTCCACGGTCTTCTCCAACACGGTGGCAGCACCGATGGCTTCGGCGGCAGCCGTGCGATAGGCCACGATAAGTCCGCTTGTCCCCAGCTTGATGCCTCCGAAATATCGCACCACGATGACGAGGATGTCCGTCAGGCCGTTGCTGTTGATTTGCCCCAGGATGGGCTTGCCGGCCGTGCCGCTGGGCTCTCCGTTGTCGTTGGCGCGGAAGTCCTTGCGTCCGGGCCCCAACATATAGGCATAACAGACGTGGCGCGCGTCGTAATACTTCTTCTGGTACGTGTCCAGCCACGTCTTCACCTCGTCCACCGTGCGCACGGGCAGGGCGATAGCGATGAACTTGCTCCGCTTCTCGGTATAAAGTCCCTCGGCAGGAGCGGCAATGGTCTTGTAGGTATCTTCAATCATAGTGCGCAAAGATACGATTATTTAAGGAAAAAACGTACTTTTGCGTCCTAATCCAATCACATCATGCTCAGAAAAGTCGTTATCGCGATAGATTCGTTCAAAGGTTGCCTCCCCTCGCAAGAGGCGGGCGAAGCTGCTGCCCGTGGCGTCCGTCGGGCGTGGCCCGGATGCCAGACGCTGATTGTCCCCGTGGCCGACGGAGGCGAAGGATTGTTGGAAGCCCTGGTCAGCGCCAGCGGCGGAAGCCTGGTGAGCGTCCGTGCCCACGGCCCGCTGATGGAAAGACGTAGTGCTTGTTATGGCCTCTCGCGCGACGGACAGACGGCTTTCGTCGAGATGGCCCGCATCAGCGGCCTGCCTTTAGTGCCCGAGGCGCGGCGCAACCCTCTGCTGACCACCACCTACGGGACGGGCGAACTGATTCGCGACGCCCTCGGACGGGGATGCCGGCGCGTCCTCATCGGCTTGGGCGGAAGTGCCACAAACGATGCGGGCATGGGGATGCTCCAGGCATTGGGATTCCGTTTTCTGGATAATGAAGGGAAAGAAACGGCTCCGGGCGGACAAGCCCTGAAGGAAGTGGAAAGGATAGACGATGCGGACGTGCTGCCTGCGGTCCGTGAAACGGAATTTCTGGCGGCGTGCGATGTCCGCAATCCTTTCTACGGTCCTGACGGGGCGGCCTACGTCTTCGCGCCGCAAAAGGGAGCCACCCCCGAACAAGTGGAGGAATTGGACGAAGGTTTGCGGCGTTTCTCCGAGGTCATCCGTCGACATACCGGCACGGACATATCCACCCTGCCCGGCGCGGGGGCGGCAGGCGGCATGGGCGGAGGCTTGGCGGCCTTCTTGCACGCAGAGCTGAAACCCGGCATTGAGTTGGTGTTGGACACGGCAGGCTTCCCCGCCCTGCTTCGGGATGCCGACCTGGTCATCACAGGCGAAGGCCGGGCCGACCGCCAGACCTTGATGGGCAAAGTGCCCGCCGGCATCTTGGCGGAAGCCCGCAAGCAGGGCATCCCAGTGGTGCTCCTGGCCGGGCAGGTGGAGGATGAAGCGGCACTGCTGGAGGCGGGATTCAAGACCGTATGTTGCATCAATCCGCCGGGCACGCCGCTCAGCCTTGCCCTATGCCCGGACTTTGCCCGGCAACAATTGGAGGACACGGCCGAGCGGGTGGCACGCGCTATAATTTCCTGACGGCCCTGCGGCACCTCTCCAAATCGTGTTCCGTCAGAGGGCGCGTCCTTGTCCCGCCCCGCTCAATGGACTTCACCACCCGGAAGCCGCTCCAGCGGAGTATTTCGCGCAAGGCACGCACCGTCCCCCTGGATTGGCGGAACCAGATGTTGAAAGGCCACGGCGTGGTGCAGGCGGTTATCAGGATGGCGCGTTTTCCCTTGTGCAAAGGGCGGGGTATGCCGCGCGGGCTCTCCCCCATCAGGCCATACACCATCCGGTCGAAGAGCACTTTCAGCGTGCCGGGCATGTTGCCCCAATAGCAAGGCGAACCGATAATCCACACATCGCATTGTCTCACCAAAGCCAATATCCGCTGGGCATCGTCGTCGGGCAGGAGGCAACGCCCGCCTGTGCGACACTTCATGCACCCCGTGCAGGGACGGACGCGGAGGGATGACACGCTCTTCGTAAAGACCTGTGCCCCGCCCGATTCGGCTTCGAGCCTGGCCGCATCCAGCATACGGGCGATGCTGCCACCGGGACGGGGACTGGCATTCAATATCAGGATTTTCATCATTGTTTAGCAATAAAAGGCAAGGCAAATAAAGGGATTTTCTTAAATTTGCCCCTTGATAAAATACACATTATTATATCTATGGAAAATCATTCGGAAAATAACAAGCCCCGCGTATCCCTGGTGCTCTCCATGGGCGGGGCGCGGGGCATTGCCCACATCGGCGTCATCGAAGAACTGCTGGCGCAAGGCTATGAAATCACCTCCATTGCCGGGAGTTCGATGGGGGCGATGGTGGGTGCGATGTATGCCACGGACAAGCTGGAAGCCTGCAAGGCATGGCTCTGTTCGTGGAATAAACGCAAGATGTGGCAACTGGCCGACCTCAGCCTGAGCACCGACGGCATCGTGAAGGGAGACCGCTTCATCCGGGAGCTGAAGCAAATCCTGCCCGACATGAACATCGAAGACCTCCCCCTGCCCTACGTCGCCATGGCCACGGACATCGTCAGCGAGGAGGAAGTGAAGTTCGACCACGGCAACCTGTTCGACGCCATCCGCGCCTCCATCTCTATCCCGATGCTTTTCCGGCCCTTCCGCCGGGGCGAACAAAGGCTGGTGGACGGCGGCATCCTCAATCCCCTGCCCCTGAGCCATGCCGTGCGCACGCCGGGCGACCTCCTCGTGGCGGTGGACGTGAACGCCCCTGCCGGAAAGAACGGAAGGAAGCGCCTCAATCCCTACCAACTGATGACCAAGTCTTCGCGCCTGATGATGCAGCAAATCACCCGCTACCAATTGGCCCAAACGCCTCCCGACCTCCTCATCCGACTGTGCGGAGAAGACTATGACATGATGGAGTTCTTCCGCGCCGAAGAAATCATAGAGGCCGGGCGCCGGGCGGCTAAAGAGGCGCTACGTCGTTGAGCCACAAAGCCGACGAAGCATCGCTGGGCATCCGCCAATCGCCACGCGGGCTGAGCGACACGCTCCCCACCTTGGGACCGTCGGGCAGGCACGAGCGTTTGAACTGCTGGTTGAAGAAACGGCGGCAGAAGGTTTGGAGCCACTTCTTGACGGTTTCCTCGTCATACACGCCCTTGAAAGTGCGGACGGCCAGGAAGTATATCTTGGAAGGTGCAAACCCGAAGCGCAGGAAATAATACAGGAAGAAGTCGTGCAACTCGTAGGGGCCTACCAGGTCTTCGGTGATTTGGCGGATATTCCCGTCCTCGTCGGCAGGGATAAGTTCGGGGCTGATGGGGGTATCCACGATGTCGAGCAAGGTCTTGCGCGAAGCCTCGCCCATGCCGTTCTCCGCCACCCACTTGACGAGATGCTTCACCAATGTCTTGGGCACGCTGGCATTGACGCCATACATTGACATGTGGTCGCCATTGTACGTGGCCCAACCCAAAGCCAGTTCGGAGAGGTCGCCCGTGCCTATCACAAGGCCGTTCGTCTGGTTGGCGATGTCCATCAGTATCTGCGTACGTTCGCGGGCTTGGGAATTTTCGTAGGTCACGTCGTGTACCTCAGGATTGTGGTTGATGTCCTTGAAATGCTGGAGGCAGGCGTCCTTGATGCTCACCTCGCGGATGGTGACGCCCAACGATTCCATCAAATCCACGGCATTGCTGTGCGTGCGGTCGGTAGTGCCGAATCCGGGCATGGTGACGCCGATGATGCCCTTGCGCGACAATCCCAACTTGTCAAACGTCTGCACGCACACCAACAAAGCCAATGTAGAATCCAATCCTCCCGATATGCCCACCACGGCAGACTTGGCATGGGTGTGCGTCAGTCGTTGCGCCAAACCGGAGACTTGAATGGAGAATATCTCTTCGCAACGCTCGTCCAACATGGGGCCTTGCGGCACGAAAGGATGCGGGTCGAACGTGCGGGTCAACTGCAGGTCGCGGGCATTGACATACTCCGTGGCAATGTGCCGCACCATGCCCTGAGCCGTTTGTGCACGACACGACGCAAAGGTGGTATTCACCCGGCGCTCGGTGCGAAGACGCTCCACGTCAATCTCGCTGATTACCACTTGCTCCTCGAAGGAGAAGCGCTTGCCCGAAGCCAAGAGTGTGCCATTCTCATAAATCAAGGCATTGCCCGCAAAGACCACATCGGTGGTGGATTCCCCAAAGCCGCATGAACTGAAAACATATCCGGCTATGCACCGGGCTGACTGCTGGGCAATGAGGGAGCGCAGGTAATTGTGCTTGCCCACCCCTTCATTGTCCGCCGAAAGGTTGAAGATGATTTCCGCCCCCTGTAAGGCCAAAGCCGAGCTGGGCGGAATCGGCGCCCACAAATCTTCGCACAGCTCAACGCCAAACATTGCCCCCGCCATGTCGAACAAAAGATGAGGACTCATCGAAACAATTTGCCCGCACAGACGAACCGACTGTTCGCCCACTTCTGAAGCCGATGTGAACCAACGTTTCTCGTAAAACTCCTTGTAATTGGGCAGATAGGTCTTGGGAACCACGCCCAGCACCTTGCCCTTCTGGATAACCACCGCCGCATTGAACAACATCCCGTTCAGGGGGATGGGCATCCCCAGGATGGAAATAATGTCCAGTTGGCGCGTATTGTTGAGGATTTGCATCAACCCCAACTCGGCACTTTCCAGCAAGAGGCTGTGGGCAAACAGGTCGCCGCACGTGTACCCCGTCAGGCACAATTCCGGGAAGACGATGATTTCCACGCCTTTGCCGTCGGCAATAATGATTTCCTTCTCTATCTGCGAAGCATTGAATGCGCAATCCGCCACCCTGACGCGGGGTATGGCCGATGCGACTTTCACAAATCCGTAATTCATAAATCCATAATCTAATATCTGAAACAAAGGTACGCTTTTTCACATAAATTCAAGCATCCCGCTTATTTTTTCCCTGAATTATTTGGCAGATACAAAAGATTTGCCTTACTTTGCAACGAAATTAAAAGTGTAACGATTACAAACCTGTAAACAATGGATGTATTAGAACGATTGCAAAGCCACCACATCAAGCCATCCTTGCAGCGGATAGCCATAATGGAGTATCTGATGGCGCATCGCACGCATCCCACGGTGGACGAGATTTACCTGGCTCTTTCGCCCTCCATCCCCACGCTCTCCAAGACAACGGTGTACAACACTTTGAAACTCTTGAGCGAAAACGGAGCGGTACAGACCTTGACCATCGACGGGCGAAACACCTGCTACGATGCAGTCACCGCGCCCCATGCGCATTTCTTCTGCAAATGCTGTGGACGGATATACGACCTCACCCCCACGGAAAGCGACACCCATCCGGGCGAAATGGAGCGTGATGGCCACCAGATCCAGGAAATACACCATTATTATAAGGGTATATGTAAACAATGTATAGCTGAAAAGCGTTTAAATATTATAGATAACTGATTTACTAACTAATTCATTAAGGAGAAAAAAAATGAAGAAATTCAGATGTACAGTTTGCGGTTACATCCACGAAGGTGATGCCGCTCCCGAGAAGTGCCCGCTCTGCAAGGCTCCCGCCAGCAAGTTCGTAGAAGTGGAAGAGCAGACAGCCGATGGTCCCCTGGTATTTGCCGATGAACATGTCATTGGCGTTGCCAAAGGTTGCGACGACGAAATGATCAAGGACTTGAACAACCACTTCATGGGCGAATGCACCGAAGTAGGTATGTATCTCGCCATGAGCCGCCAGGCCGACCGCGAAGGCTATCCTGAAATCGCCGAGGCTTACAAGCGTTATGCATGGGAAGAAGCTGAGCACGCCGCCAAGTTCGCTGAACTGCTGGGCGATGTAGTATGGGACACCAAGACCAACCTCGAAAAGCGTATGGCCGCCGAGTGTGGCGCTTGCGAAGACAAGAAGCGCATCGCTACCCGCGCCAAGGCTCTGAACTTGGATGCCATCCACGACACGGTTCACGAAATGGCCAAGGACGAAGCTCGCCACGGCAAAGGCTTTGAAGGCTTGTACAACCGCTACTTCAAGAAGTAATCTGTAAGCTTCTTTACACGCAAAAGAATGGGGCGTATCCGAAAAGATGCGCCCTATTTTTATGCCTACATCAGCGTGGAGTCTTTCAACCCTTTTTCCTTTCGATAGGCGCTGACCATTTCCAAAATCGCCCCACCATATTTTTCCCCCCCTTTCTTGCCTATAAAGGGAATGCGCAACAACATCTCCTTGTCGATGGGCAACAGGTTGCTGATACCCAAAATCGCCTTTTGCTGGAGAACCATATAAACAGGCAGATTTTGTCTTTGAGCCTCCGCATTGCGCCAAGCACGCAGACGTTCATACAACTCCGGATGCAAAATATCCGAAGGAACTTCCTGTACATCAGAAGCCACTGAAGCTGATTTCTTGGCCGTCTTAACGCCTTGAGCGGCTTCGGCCAACGCTCCATCCACCTCAGGCAATCCCATGCGCCGGGCGTCTTCCTGAGCACGAATAGGAGTGCCAGGGACTTCAATCGTCAATTTGGCTTTCTTCCTCAGATATGCAGAGACTTCAAATCCCGATTGCACGACGTAGGCCAACAAATCCGCTTTCAACCGATAACGGTCGCGCAACTCCTCGTAGGCCGCTGTGTATTTCTTTTTCAGTTGCTTGTTGTCTATGTCCAACGGCTTGCGCACCGCGACGGGATACAACGGCCGAAGCTGCTCCTCAAAGTAACCGGCGGCGGCATGGATGCGCTCTTGCAGGACGGGGCTTTCGGCATAATCCTGACTTCCATCCACCATACGGGTATATTGGACGGCAAACCGCTCGGCCACACGAACGACCCGCTCATCAAAACGGCTCAATTCGCCTTTGCAAGCCTCCAGTTGCTTGGGATAGAGCTGGTAGAAATGCTCGTCCAACAAACGCACATAGCGCCTTAAAGACTGGAAGATGGGCTGGAAGCCAAATAGTTCTGTCAACAGATTGAGGTAATATGCTTGCTGCAACGTGATGAATTCCGCCTTGCCCAGTTGCTTCTCACGGGCTTCCCGCGTGAAGGCGGCCACCGTCTCATCATTGATGATGGCTTTGGCCGATATGGGGGCGCTCAACACCAATCCTTCCAACGTGCGGCACCGGCTCAACGCCACGTATGCCTGCCCATGGGCAAAGGAGCCGCCCACATCCACGATGGCCTTGTCGAACGTCAAGCCTTGGCTCTTGTGGATAGTGATTGCCCAAGCCAGCTTCAAGGGGTATTGGCGGAAAGTACCTTCGATTTCTTCGGTGATTTCCTTCGTTTCTTCATTCAACGCATAGCGGGCATTCGTCCATTCTTCGGGCTGCAACGTCAGCTTGACGCCCGATTGCAGGCAACGCACTTCAATGCCTGCCGAAGAAACCGACGTCACCTCGCCTATCGTGCCATTGACATAGCGATGCTCGCCGCTCATGTCATTCTTCACGAACATCACCTGCGCGCCTTGCTTCAGTTCAAGGACTTTCTCCGTGGGATAAAGATACTCCGGAAACTTGCCTTCCACCGTGGCCGGGAAAGCGAACGAACGTCCGGGAAGACGCTCCAGCTCGTTGTCATTGATACGTTGCGCCTGGTAATTGTGGGTGACCAACCGGATATAGCCTTCTTCGGGAGGAGGATTGAAGCCGGGAAGATAGCGCTTGTTCAATGCGGCCAACGTGGAGGCATCACACCGGTTTTCGCGGATGCCGTTCAACATTTTCAGGAAGCGGTCATCCCGCTGGCGATAGACGGTGGTCAGCTCTATCGTATAATACTCCGTCTCGCGCAAAGCATGGCTGGAGAAGAAATAGGGCGTGTCGTAATACTTGGAAAGCATCTTCCACTCCTCGTCCCTCACCACGGGCGCCAGTTGCTGCAGGTCGCCTATCATCAACAACTGCACCCCGCCAAAGGGCTTCCGGCTATTCCTATACCGCCTCAACACAGCATCCACGGCATCGAGCACATCGGCGCGCACCATGCTGATTTCATCAATCACCAGCAGGTCGATGCTGCGCATGATGTTGATTTTCTCCTTGCTGAAGCGATAACGGTAGGCGACATCCTCCCCTGCCGAGAAAGAACTGTCCGGGATGTAGGGTGCAAACGGAAGTTGGAAAAACGAATGCAGCGTGATGCCTCCGGCGTTCATGGCCGCTATGCCCGTAGGCGCCAATACCACCATGCGTTTGGGCGATTCCGCTTTCAACTGATGCAGGAAGGTGGTCTTTCCCGTGCCCGCCTTGCCGGTCAAGAAGAGGTGTGTGCCCGTATGCTCGACAAATTTCCAGGCGAGGTTCAGTTCGGGATTCTTTTCCATGATGTACGTAGCTCTAGAATTATTACCTTTCGACCCAGTTCTCCAGCCGGATATCGGCAAAGTGCTTAAAGTGTTTGAAATTCTCTGTTACCATGACCATATCATTGACTATGGCCGTACAACCTATCAACAAATCAAAGTCATCATCGGCGGGAGTACCAGCCAAACGTAACCGGGCTTTCTCGGATGCATACAAATCTATAGCATCGCCGATAGGCAACACGTGTATGGAAGCCAAGAACTCCTGCAACTGTTCCGTGCGTTGCTTCAAGCCTTTCCTGCGTCCCAGTTCCGCACCATACTTCAATTCGGCTTCCGTTATTTCCGAGATATAACAATTCTCCAGGCCTACCTCATCCAATCTCTTAGCTATATCATATTGCCCACGCAAAAGAAATATGCAGATATTCGTGTCAAGTAAATACCGTTTCATACGCTAAAACATCGTTATATCTTCTCTGAACTTGCGGCTCGCTCTTATCTCCTGCGCCAGCTCATCGGCGCTTGCTTCCGGGTAATCCTCATCCTTCCATACACCATAGAATTTGCTGGCAGACAAGTGGGTAGGCTTGGACTCTTCTTCACGCGCTTCCTCTATCAGTCTCTCGGCCAACCAACGTTTGTTGCTTGCGCTAAGAGAAAAATTATTAATCAGATCCAACAGGCCGTCCAATGACATCATTGCTTTCATACACTGATTCCTCCTTACTTAAATTGATAACCATTGCAAAAGTAAGGAATTAATAGGAAAAAAACAAGAACATCCTGCCCCTCCCGATGTGGAGAGAGGCAGGATGAAACATTAATGGCAAGGCGCAAACATCGGATCCCAAGCCGGCAGGCGGATAGGCTCCTCTTGTGCAATCTTGCGAATCTTCTCGGGCACATATTTCGTCTCTACCACCAGACGGAACATGTATTCATTGAACCAGCGGTCGGACATAATCAAATGCCCCTGGTGCCCGTAGGAAGGTCCCCAGCTGTTCTCCACCATCCACTTCACAGGCTTGCCGTTCTCGTCCAAATCCACGGCCACCAACGTCATGGCATGAGCAGAAAGGCTGGAGAAAGTCTGGATGCGCTGCTTCTTGTCCATGCCGAAAGTGACGCCCATCAGCGAGCCGTAATCATAGATGTCCGTGTCCAGGTAGCCGCGCTTGGCGTCCAACTGGGTCACGTCGCTGGAGAAATACATGGCGGTGCTGTCCTTGAGGGAAGCGATGGCCATCTGCTTGATGTCCTCCAAAGGCAGGTTGACGTAGGTCCAGTTGTTGCCGTCATAACGGTGGCGGTCATAGTCAATCGTATAACATTTATAGTATTCGCGCGTGGGGTCGTTCATCAGCATGACATAGTTGGTCAACAGATTCTTGTCGCCATATTTCTCCAGGAAGGACATGGGCGTGTGATGCTCCACGGCCACCCGATTGCCGGAAGCGTCGCGGCGCACAAAGTCAAACTCCGTGGGAGGCACGCCCAAGTTGAGGGCCAGCATCCGGTAGACCGTCTTCAGCATCTCCGTCTTGCGCTCCTCCAGGGCGGCGGGCTTGGCGCCTTTCGCGGACAGTTCGCGCAGCTCCAAGGCGAACTCCTTCAGCTTCAGTCCGATGAGATTGGACATCATCGAGGTGTGGTCGCTGCTATAGGTTTCGGGCATGGCTTCTTTGGGCACCAAGCCATACTTTCCTACGATATCCGCCACGCCCGTGAAGGTGCCTCCGTCGCTCAGCGGGTGCTTGAAGAGCCACTCCACGGTTTGGTCGGTCATAGGCTTGTCTGCCGTATCAATGATGCCTTGCAGGAAGAGGTTGGACTTCTCCAGCTGATCCCAGAAGAAGGAATAAGCCTGGGAAAACTCCAATCCGGGAAGGTCATAACGCGCGATGGCCTTGGCACGCATCACGTTCAAGCCCGTGAAAAGCCAGCAACGCCCGGAGGATTGCTGGTCGGTGATGCCTTTGGATTTCACACGGATGGAAAAATGCGTGTCGATGCCTTTCTGCTTGTCCAGGTTGAGCGTGAGCTTGCGGATGTCATTGCCGGAAATCGCATTGCGGATAGCCTTGTCGGCGGGCGTCTCCTCGTAAGATTGCTGGATTTCCTGCAACATCTTCTGATGGATACCGCCCTGCTCCTGAGCCTGCAAGGCCAACAACGTCGCGCTGAATAGCGCAAGGGTCATAAATCTTTTCTTCATATTAGTCAGTTATATTACATGGATAAATCGGGCATTTGCCCTAATCGCCCACAAAAGTAATCTATTTTTTGAAAAATTAGGAGAGAATACGGAAACTATTCCGCAAAAAAGAGTTTTCTTTGCAAATAATTCGATTATGACGTATGAAGAAATCCGCCCTCACGCTCCTGCTTATCCTGTCCGTAGCCGTCGGCTTATGCGCGCAAGAGGTGGCTTCCACCCCCACTCCGAACGACAGCACGCCCGTGCTTTCCAAAAAAGAACTGCGCAAGCAACGGGTGGCTCAAC
Source organism: uncultured Bacteroides sp. (assembly GCA_949292025.1). Classification (GTDB taxonomy): domain Bacteria; phylum Bacteroidota; class Bacteroidia; order Bacteroidales; family Bacteroidaceae; genus Bacteroides. The sequence goes on from CASEYC010000099.1 coordinate 11,239, forward strand.
GCAACTTCCACTACAACATCCTAGGAGGCCCCAGCTATTCGCCCGATTTCGGCTTGCTGATAGGTGGAAGCGCCCTGATGACCTTCAGCCTTCAACCTTCGGACACCACGTTGAAGCGTTCGGTGGTTCCTATGGCCATTGCTTTCATGTTCGACGGGGGAATCAACCTCTTCTCCAAGCCTCAACTCTTCTTCAAGGGTGACAAATTCCGCATCTTCGGAAAATTCAGCTATAAAAACACCCAGGAGAATTACTATGGCATAGGCTATACCACCAACAAGGATTATGTCCGAAGCGACACCACCAGCCAATACCGCTATAGCGGCGTGCAAATCAATCCTTGGTTTCTCTTCCGCCTGGGCAGGAGCAACTTCTTTGCCGGGCCTCAGATAGACATCAACTATGACCACTTCACCCAGCCGGGGAAATACTTGGCGAAAGAGCCTTCGTACATGGCTGCAGGAGGTGATGGCCACGGATATAAGAACTTCAATTCAGGCTTAGGATTTCTCCTCACCTATGACAGCCGAGACGTCCCCTCCAATGCCTATCGGGGCGTTTACTTGGATTTCCGGGGCATGATGTATCACAAGATTTTCGGAAGCAACCGCGATTTCTACCGGTTGGAGTTGGACTACCGCCAATACAAGCAAGTGGGCAATCGCAAAGTATTGGCATGGACGGCCCAAAGCAAAAATGTCTTCGGAAAAAACATCCCCCTTACCCAATACTCCCTGGCAGGCACCCCCTTCGACCTGCGCGGCTACTACATGGGGCAATATCGCGACAAATCCTCACACCTGGTGATGGCCGAATACCGCCAAATGTTCAACACTGACAAAGACAACTGGCTGGAGCGCATCATCAACCACCTGGGATTCGTGGTGTGGGGAGGATGCGGATTCATGGGGCCTAACCCTGGAAAAATAGAAGGCGTATTGCCCAACTATGGCGTAGGCCTCCGCATCGAGGTGCAGCCCCGCATGAATGTCCGCTTGGACTTGGGCAAGAACACGGTCAACGACCAGACGCTTTTCTACTTCAACATGACCGAAGCCTTCTGAGACTTCTTCTTCCGCACATCAAGCCCGGCATAATGACAAGAAATTTCTCAATGGCAACTATCCCTATTTAGTCCTATCGCGCAAGCTACCCGCTTCGTACCTCCACCCCTATATGTCCCATGCTGAATAAGAGGGATAACGGAGGGATAACGAAGGGATAACGGAGGGATGACGGAGAAATAACGGGAAAATAGCGGAAAAATAACGAAAAGAGGGTGGAAAAAAGAGGTTGTACGCCTACATACAAACATGGCACACAGATGATTTTCATCCATGTGCCATACCTGTTTTGTATAAGATTTTCTGGAAAAACTTTATCGAAGTCTATCCACCGCCTTCACCATCTCATCATCGTGCTTGATGGCGCGAAAAGCCAAGTAATCCAAAATAATGGCTACCAAAGGCAAACAAAGCGCCCACCCTAATTGGAAAGTATTCGCATCGTCTTTCAAAACCGATACAAAAACCCCAAACGCGATATAGTAGCCTATCAACAAAATACTATTGAAAAGGGTCATCCGCATCTGCAACTTCCGATTGCGAAACATGAACACGGTGCAGCAGGCAATAATGGCACTGAGCAACAATATCCCAAACAACCCCCATGTGGACAAGAAGTCGCCTTCTCCCCACTCAACTCCCAACGGCTTGAATGGATAGGAAGCAACGCCCCCCTCTCCAATGAAATATCCCGCCGGCGCACACATAGCCACAACAAGGGCGATGGCCGCCAGCAGCAAATAAACAGATTGGATTCGTTGTATCATTTATTGCAGTTTTTCCTTTTCCTTGGCAGGATTGCGATAATAAACCTTCCCTTCGATATACTCTTGCGTGGCAATCAGTGTGGGCTTGGGCAATTTCTCATAGTAACGGGAAATCTCAATCTGCTCACGGTTCTCGAATACTTCCTCCAAATTATCGTTATAAGAAGCAAACTCTGCCAATTTTTTGGAAAGGTCATTCTTGATTTCGACACTAATTTGATTGGCACGTTTCGCGATGATGGCTACCGTTTCATACACATTGCCGGTATCCTTGCACAAATCCATCATGTCACGTGTCACCGTCGTGGTAGGAGCATTGGTCTTTCTGTAATCCATACGTCTAATTATCTCTATTAGGTTCTTATTATCAAAAATCAGTCATTCAATACTTTTTGGGATTCCTCGAAGATATGGTCGGCTTCCTTGGCATATTTGCTTTCGGGGAATTCATTTTTGAAGGCGTAATATTCATCCACGGCTTCGCGGTAGCGCTCTTCCTTTCTCTCTTCGACGCTATATACGGCCAATTCATATTTTGCCCGCAAGATGAGTATGGACAAATCTTCGCGCAGATTCGTGTAAGGATAGTCCTTCAGCGCATTCTGAGCCGTGATTACACAAGACAAATAGTTATTGCCCAAATAATTGCCCAGGTTATAATACAACTTTGCCGAAAGATATTCCTTCATCACCAATTTGTCTTGCAAGGCAAAAATCATGTTTTGAGCCTCTTCTTTCCGGGAACTTTCAGGGAAATACTCCATGAACATCTGCAGTTGCTGGATGGCCGTGTATGTGCCTGACTGGTCAAGACGGGGTTCGGGAGTATCCAGATACAACGCCTTGCCGGCATGGAAACGGGCAAGCTCGGTGTAAGTGCCCCGTGGATATACATTATAATATTGGATAAACGTCTGGGCGGCCGTCTGGTAATCCTGTTCGTTATAATAGCTCATGCCCAGCATATACAAGGATTCTTCCGCCTTGTCCGTACCTTTGAGGATGGTTATCAACTCGTTCAGCAAAGTTATGGAGCGGGTATATTGGCCTTTGGCATAGTAGGCTTTTGCAGCTTCGTACTTATACTCATAATCAGTACTTTTCAGCAGCTTGTTATATTCTCCGCATGAGGTAAGCGCGCAAGCTGCAAATACGCATATCAGGATGTTCTTCTTCATCACATTCACAAAATAATGTGCAAAGATAGAGGTTCGCACCGAATTTACCAACGATGCGAACCTTAATTTTTCAAAAACTACAATTTATACAAGTCACTTGCCGCCAGCAAGTCCACTTTCTTTTCGGTCAGGATGCGGATGCACTCCTCCATATTGTTGGGGCGGATGATGACGTTGGCGGTTTCCCCGTTAGCGAAGGAATACATATACTCGATGAACACCCCTTCGTCCGACAAGAAACGGAGCACGCGCGCCAAGGCGCCCGGCACATTCGGACAACTGATGCCAATGACATCCGTCACGTTCACGGCGAAATGCCTGTTTCTCAATGCCTCGTAGGCTTTATCCGGCTCGGAGACTATTCCCCGCAGGATGCCGAAATCCGCATTTTCTGCGATACTGAGCGCCGAGAGGTTGATGCCTTCCTCGGCCAATACTTCCGTCACTTCCGTAAGGCGGCCGGACTTGTTTTCCAAGAAAATAGAAAGTTGCTTTGCTACCATGATATTATTTCAGTTTTCGGTTATCGATTACACGTTTTGCTTTTCCGGTGCTGCGCTCGATGGTGCGCGGCTCCACCAGACGGACGTTGACGCTCAATCCCAACACACTTTGCAGGCGGGCAGCGAGCTTACCCTTCATGGCTACCATCTTGTTGATTTCATCCGAATAATACTCCGGACGAACTTCCACTTGCAACTCCATGGTGTCCGTATTGTTCACGCGGTCAACCAAGAGGAGGTAATGAGGCTCAAACTCCGGCATCTCCAGGATTACAGACTCGATTTGCGTGGGGAAGACGTTGACTCCGCGAATGATTAACATATCGTCGCTTCTGCCCAAGATACGATCCATACGCACCAACGTGCGTCCGCAAGGACACTTGTCGTAGTGCAAGGCGGTCAAGTCTTTTGTGCGATAGCGCAAGAGGGGCATGCCTTCTTTGGTAAGGTGGGTAAAGACTAATTCGCCGGTCTCGCCCGGTGCCACCGGTTGCAAGGTGACGGGGTCAACGATTTCGGGGAAATAGTGATCTTCGTTAAGGTGAGTGCCGCTCTGGCATTCACATTCATAGCCGACTCCCGGTCCTGCCACCTCGCTCAACCCGTAAATGTCGTAAGCCTTGATGCCCAGCTTGGCTTCGATGTCCCGACGCATGCTCTCCGTCCAAGGCTCGGCGCCAAAAGCACCGACACGCAACTTGAACTCGTCGCGCGGGAGGCCCGAATCGGCAATGGCATCAGCCAGATAGAGCGCGTAGGAAGGCGTGCAACACAACACCGTGGCGCCGAAATCGTGCATCAGGGTGATTTGCTTGGCTGTGTTGCCGCTGGACATGGGGATGACGGAAGCGCCGATATTCTCCGCGCCTGCATGTGCGCCAAGTCCGCCCGTGAACAAGCCATACCCATAAGACACCTGGAAAATATCCGACTTGTCCGCCCCGTATGCAGTAAAAGCACGGGAGAGGCACTCTGCCCACACCGACAAGTCCTTACGGGTATATCCGACAACGGTGGGCTTGCCCGTCGTGCCGGACGAAGCATGAATGCGCACAATCTGACTCATGGGCACTGCGCAGAGCCCGAACGGATAATTGTCCCGCAAATCATACTTGGTCGTAAAGGGGAGTTTTACTATGTCATCAATGCTGTTGATGTCATCCGGCGTGATGCCAAGTTCTTGCATTTTCTTGCGATAGAAAGGCGTGTCGTGATAGACACGTTCCACCGTCTTTTTGAGTCGAATGCTTTGAATCTTGCGAAGGCTTTCGCGATCCATACACTCGATGTTTTCATTCCAAATCATGTCTTTCGTTGTATTGATAAATGGGTTTATAAATCAAGTAACACCGCAAAGTAAGCGATTTTTTTTGTATATATCAAAGATTTTGCCGAATATTGCCACAGATTTACGTGAAATTATGAACAAATTTGAGCTAATATCTGATTATAAGCCTACTGGCGACCAACCGGAAGCCATCGCCCAACTGACAGAAGGCGTACGCGAAGGCCTGCCCGCGCAGACCTTGCTTGGAGTGACCGGCTCCGGGAAGACCTTTACCATGGCCAATGTCGTGGCCAACATCAACAAGCCAACCCTGATCCTGAGCCACAACAAGACATTAGCAGCCCAGCTATATAGCGAGTTCAAGGGATTCTTTCCCCACAACGCGGTGGAGTATTACGTATCCTATTATGATTATTACCAACCCGAAGCCTATCTGCCCTCCACGGACACTTATATCGAAAAAGACCTGGCCATCAATGACGAGATAGACAAGCTACGCCTGGCCGCCTTGTCCTCGCTGCTATCCGGCCGGAAAGATGTGGTGGTGGTATCGTCCGTGTCGTGCATCTATGGTATGGGCAATCCTGCGGATTTCTATGAGAATGTCATTGAGGTGAAGCGGGGAAAGAGCCTTGTCCGCAACGTCTTTCTCCGGCAATTGGTGGAGAGCCTTTATGTGCGCAATGACATTGAGCTGAACCGCGGATGCTTCCGGGTGAAAGGAGACACCGTAGACATCTGGCTGGCCTACGCCGACACCCTGCTGAGGGTGACTTTTTGGGGGGATGAAGTGGAGGAGATAGAAGAGGTTGACCCGGTGACAGGAGCAACCACAGGACAAGCGGATGAATATAAGATTTATCCCGCCAACCTCTTCATGACCACCAAGGAAAGTACACTGAAAGCCATACACCAGATAGAAGACGACCTAAGAGAACGGGTGGAATGGTTTGAAAAAGAAGGGCAAATGCTGGAGGCCAAACGCCTGCAAGAGCGCGTCACCTACGACATGGAGATGCTGCGCGAACTGGGGCATTGTGCAGGAATAGAAAACTATTCGCGCTATTTTGACAATCGAGCGCCAGGCACACGCCCGTATTGCCTGCTGGATTTCTTCCCTGACGATTACCTGACCATCATTGATGAAAGCCACGTCAGCGTCCCCCAGATACGTGCCATGTATGGAGGCGACCGCGCCCGCAAGACCAATCTTGTGGATTACGGTTTTCGCTTGCCTGCTGCTTTTGACAACCGCCCATTGAAGTTTGACGAGTTTGAACAACTGACCAAACAGGTGATTTATGTCAGTGCCACCCCGGCCGACTATGAACTTAACAAGTCAGAAGGCATCATCGTTGAACAAGTCATCCGCCCGACAGGCCTGTTAGACCCTGTCATAGAAGTGCGCCCCAGCCAAAACCAGATAGACGACTTAATGGAAGAAATCCAACTTCGCATTGAGCGCGGCGAACGCACATTGGTGACCACCCTGACCAAACGCATGGCCGAAGAATTGACCGAATACCTCCTGAACAACAACGTGAAATGCAACTACATCCATAGCGATGTGGACACCATGGAGCGCATCCAAATCATGGCCGACCTGCGCGAGGGAAACTATGACGTGCTTGTGGGAGTAAACCTGCTGCGCGAGGGCCTGGATTTGCCCGAAGTATCGTTAGTAGCCATATTGGATGCGGACAAGGAAGGTTTCCTCCGTTCGCACCGTTCACTCACACAAACCGCCGGGCGCGCCGCCCGCAATGTGAACGGGCGTGTCATCATGTATGCCGACCACATCACGGAAAGCATGCGCCTGACCATTGAGGAAACCAACCGCCGCCGGGAAAAACAGTTGCACTACAACGCCGAGCACCACATCACTCCACGCCCCATCGAGAAGGCGCGAGGCATCAGTCCCTTCACACACGCCACGACAACGGATGCACCCGCCGCAACGCCATCCCATACAGAGCCACGCCCATACGTGGAGCCGGATTCAAGCTCCATGGTGGCAGCCGATCCCGTGGTGCAATACATGAGCCGCGAACAACTGGAAAAGAGCATCGAGCGCACCCGGAAACTGATGCAGGAAGCCGCACGCAAACTGGACTTCATCGAAGCCGCGCAATTGAGGGACGAGGTGTTGCGACTGGAGGAGCTATTAAAAACCAAAGCATGATTCAAACAATTCTTCGTGCAAGCCTCTTAAAAATACCACCGCAAAGCCGGCCAGTTTTTCTCCTCTCAACAAAATTCAAGCAGAATGATTTGCATTTCCCAAATGAATCCGTATATTTGCAGAATTGTAATGTTGACTTAGCAAAATGACCGACATCATCAGACATCCGGGCATCGTGGAAAGCACAGAGGGAAACAAATTGCGGATACGGATTGCGCAAACCTCAGGCTGCGCGGCATGCAGGGCGAAAGGCTACTGCACGTCAGCCGATGCGCGCGAAATGCGGATGGAAATACCGGTGAATGATGTAGCTTCCTATCATCCTGGCGATGCGGTGTGGGTAGTGGGACGCCGTTCGGCAGGACGGCAAGCCGTATGCTGGGCTTTCGTTTTTCCGCTTTTGCTCATATTGCTCTCCCTTTGGGCATGCATTGCATCGGGACTAAGTGAAGCGGCTTCTGCCGGCCTGTCTTTGGCCTTGCTTATACCTTATTATATAGCGCTCCGTTTGTGTCGTGGACGGATGGCGGGGCGGTTTGTCTTTTCTGTTACCCGATAATTCTTATTCAATATGACGACTACAATCCTAACAGCTGTGATTGCCGTGGGCGTGATAGCCTTGTTGCTGGCCTTGATATTGTATGGGGCTTCCAAGAAGTTTGCCGTGTACGAAGATCCCCGCATTGCCCAAGTATCCGAAGTCCTTCCCCAAGCCAACTGTGGCGGATGCGGTTTTCCCGGATGCAATGGTTTCGCAAGCGCGTGTGTCCAAGCCGGTTCACTCGAAGGGAAACATTGCCCTGTGGGCGGGCAACCGGTAATGGAACACGTGGCAACCATCTTGGGCTTGAAGGCAGAGAAAGCTGAGCCTATGGTAGCCGTAGTGCGGTGCAAAGGAACCTGTGACAATCGTCCCCGACTGAATGTGTATGACGGTGCCCATAATTGTGCCGTTTTTTCATCTTTGTGTGAAGGCGAGACCGGCTGCGCTTACGGTTGTCTGGGATGCGGGGATTGTGTGTCTGCCTGTACATTCGGCGGGCTGCGGATGAATCCGGATACAGGTCTTCCTGAAATAGATGCATCCGTCTGCACGGCTTGCGGCGCCTGTGTCCGTGCTTGTCCGCGCGGCATCATTGAACTTCGTCCACGAGGCAAAGCCGAAGTGCAGTGCGTCAACCGGGACAAAGGCGGAGTGGCCCGCAAAGCCTGCTTATCGGCCTGCATCGGTTGTGGCAAATGCGTGAAAGCGTGCCCCTCCACTGCCATTACACTGGAGAACAATCTGGCTTATATCGACCCGCAGAAATGCGAGGCTTGCGGAAAGTGTGTGGAAGCCTGTCCGCAAGGCGTCATAGTCATGAACTAACACCTTTATATATAAAGCTATGTGGAAGACTTTTTCCATCGGAGGAATCCATCCCCAAGAAAACAAGCTATCGGCAAATCATCCCATCCATGAGGCAGATTTGCCCAAGCAGGCAGTCATCATGCTGAGCCAACATATCGGGGCACCTGCCAAACCGATAGTGCGCAAGGGAGACCGGGTGAAAGTCGGCACCAAGATTGCCGAACCTGGCGGTTTCGTTTCCGCAGCCATCCATTCATCGGTCAGCGGCCAAGTCGTCAAGATTGACCAGGCCATTGATGCCAGCGGCTATCCCCGACCTGCCGTTTTCATTGATGTCGAAGGCGATGAATGGGAAGCGACAATTGACCGCGACGAGACATTAATCAAGGATTGCACTTTCAGCCCAGAAGAGATATTGCAGAAGATTGCCGATGCAGGCATCGTGGGTATGGGCGGTGCCTGCTTCCCCTCGCAAGTGAAGCTGTGCCCTCCTCCCCCACTGAAAGCCGAATACCTGATAGTCAATGCCGTGGAGTGTGAACCCTACTTGACAGCAGACCACCAACTGATGCTCGAACATGCCGACGAAATCCTGGTGGGCCTCACCATCCTGATGAAAGCTGTCCGGGTAAGCAAGGCCTACATCGGCATCGAAGCCAACAAGCCCGACGCCATCCGTCTGCTGACCAAGGAAGCTGCAAATTATGCCGGCATTGAAGTGGTGCCGCTGAAAGTGAAATATCCGCAAGGAGGCGAGAAGCAATTGATAGACGCCATCCTCGGGCGGCAAGTGGCTACCGGGGCTTTGCCGGTCTCCACAGGGGCTGTGGTGCAAAATGTGGCCACCGTCTTTGCCGTCTACCAAGCCGTGCAGAAGAACAAACCTTTGTTTGAGCGCGTAGTGACTGTCACTGGCAAGTCATTGGCCCGCCCCGGCAACCTGCTCGTGCGCATCGGGACTCCGGTCAACCAATTGATAGAGGAATGTGGCGGCTTACCCGAAGACACGGGCAAGGTCATTGCCGGCGGCCCCATGATGGGCAAATCCCTGCTGACCTTGGACGTGCCGGTAGCCAAAGGGACATCGGGCGTCTTGCTGATGGGGAGCCGCGAAGCTTCAAGGGGAATAGTGCAACCCTGCATCCGTTGCGCCAAATGCGTAGCGGCCTGCCCGATGGGACTTGAACCCTATCTGCTGGCTACCGTTTCCGCCCACGGCGACTTTGAACGAGTGGAGCGGGAAGGCATCCTGGCGTGCATCGAGTGTGGTTCGTGTATGTTCACCTGCCCATCCCATCGCCCCATCCTGGATTATGTACGGCTGGGCAAAGCCAAAGTAGGGGCAATGGTGCGTGCCCGCCAAAAGAAATGAGTTGATTTAGAATAAACCCAATAGGATTGGTGCTTATGGAAAAACTGATTATATCCTTGTCACCCCATGTGCATGGGCGTGACAGTGTACGCAAAAATATGTATGGAGTGCTGGTGGCATTGGCACCGGCTTTCCTGGCATCATTGTATTTTTTCGGGGTGGGAGCTTTCATCGTGACGTTGGTTTCCGTGGCTTCCTGCGTGTTCTTCGAGTGGGCCATCGGGAAATACCTGATGAAGCGGACAGAAACCACCATCGGCGACGGCTCGGCCATCATCACCGGTGTGTTGCTGGCCTTCAACTTGCCTTCCAATTTGCCCGTGTGGATTGTCATTCTCGGTGCATTGTTTGCCATCGGCGTGGTGAAGATGTCCTTCGGTGGCTTGGGGTGCAACCTGTTCAATCCGGCTTTGGCAGGGCGTGCGTTCCTTTTGCTCTCGTTTCCTGCGCAGATGACCACATGGCCCGCCGTCGGCCAATGGACCGTTTATACGGATGCCGTCACCACAGCTACCCCGTTGTCGGTAATGAAGGGCCTCATCAATGGAGCACCCGGCATGTCGGCAGACCAGTTGCCGGATGCTTTTGCTTTGTTTTTCGGAAATAATCCGGGCTGCATCGGCGAGGTAAGTGCCTTGGCGTTGCTGTTTGGGTTGGCCTATATGTTGTGGCGGAAAATCATCACGTGGCATATCCCGGTGTCCATCCTGGCAACGGTATTTGTATTGACCACCGCCATGCATTGGGCAGACCCCGCCAAGTATGCCGACGGACTCACGCATCTGTTGACGGGCGGCGTAATGCTGGGCGCCATCTTCATGGCCACGGATTACGTCACTTCTCCCATGAGCCATCGGGGGATGCTGGTGTACGGCTTCTGCATCGGATTGCTGACGGTGGTTATCCGCCTGTTTGGAGCCTATCCGGAAGGCATGTCCTTCGCCATCCTGATTATGAACGCTTTCACACCGCTGATTAATACGTATGTCAAACCTAAACGCTTCGGGGAGGTGGCAAAAACAAAATGAAAAAACTGGAATCATCCTTAAAGAATATGCTGTTGGTGCTGACGGGAGTAACGGTGATATCCGTAGCCTTGTTGGCTTATGTGAACCAATTGACGGCAGGTCCCATAGCCGAGGCTGAAGCCCAAGCCTTGAGCGATGCGGTACGTGCCGTAGTGCCGGGTTTCGACAACGACCCCATTGCCGAGCAGAAAATCCAAGAGGTGGACGGGGTGGACTATGCCGTCTATCCGGCCACCAAGGGAGGGGCATACATCGGTGCGGCCATAGAGGCTTCGGCCATGGGTTTTGGAGGGACATTGCGCGTCTTGGTGGGGTTTGATGCGGAAGGAAACATATTGAATTACTCCCTGCTGTCCCATGCCGAGACACCCGGCTTGGGCTCGAAGGCCGACACTTGGTTCAAAAAAGGCGGGAAAGGTGACATCATCGGGATGAATCCGGGCAAGACTCCTTTGACAGTGGACAAAGACGGCGGGCTGGTGGATGCCATCACCGCTTCCACCATCACGACACGCGCCTTCCTTTCGGCTGTCAATGCCGCATACGCCGCCTACGCCGGACAGAATACGACCGATGGCACCACCGGAGCTTCGCAACAAGTTGAACCATAAAGGACAGGAGGACTGGAATTATGAATAACCTGAAAGTATTGGTAAACGGGATTGTCAAGGAGAATCCCACCTTTGTGTTACTGCTGGGCATGTGTCCCACGCTGGGCACCACTTCGTCCGCTCTCAACGGCATGGGCATGGGGCTGGCCACGATGTTCGTACTGGTGTGCTCCAATGTCGTCATATCCGCTATCAAGAACCTGATACCGGACATGGTGCGCATCCCTTCCTATATCGTGGTGATTGCTTCGTTTGTCACCTTGCTCCAGATGGTGATGCAAGCTTACGTGCCCGCATTGTATGCCACGTTGGGACTTTTCATTCCCCTTATCGTGGTGAACTGCATCGTGCTGGGGCGTGCCGAAGCTTTTGCTTCCAAGCAAGGACCTTTGCCTTCCCTTTTTGACGGGCTGGGCATCGGATTGGGATTCACCATTGCCTTGACCTTGCTGGGCGGTGTACGCGAATTGTTGGGGACGGGCAAAGTCTTTGGCTTGACGCTGTTCTCCGAAGACTATGGCATGTTATTGTTCGTGCTGGCGCCGGGCGCATTCATAGCCTTGGGCTATCTGATTGCAATAGTGAACCGATTGAAAAAAGAATAATAGAATGTGATGTTATGGAATACCTGTTGATTTTCATTTCCGCGATATTTGTCAACAACATCGTCTTGTCCCAGTTCTTGGGCATTTGTCCTTTCCTGGGCGTATCCAAGAAGATAGATACGGCATTGGGCATGGCCGCAGCCGTGGCCTTTGTGCTCACGTTGTCCACCCTCGTCACCTATCTTCTGCAAAAGCTCGTGCTTGATGCCTTCGAACTGGGCTATTTGCAGACCATTACCTTCATCTTGGTCATTGCCGGCCTTGTGCAGATGGTGGAGATTATCTTGAAAAAGGTATCCCCTGCCCTCTATCAGGCCTTGGGCGTCTTCCTCCCCCTGATTACAACCAACTGTTGCATCTTGGGCGTGGCCATTCTGGTCATACAAAAAAACTTTGACTTGCTGACAGGCGTCATTTATGCTTTCGCCACGGCTTTGGGCTTCGGGTTGGCCTTGGTCTTGTTTGCCGGCATGCGCGAACAGATGAGCCTCTCTGCCATTCCCAAAGGAATGCAGGGCACCCCTATCGCCTTGCTGACGGCCGGTCTCTTGGCCATGGCGTTCATGGGATTTTCGGGAGTTGACAAGGGCTTGTCAGCCTTATTAGGAATAGGATAGCAGATTTTTCACCAGAATTTGGCAGATTGCCAATTAAAATGCCTACATTTGTAGCGAATAAGCATTTAAGCCATAAAAGCTATATACAATGAAAGAGAAAATTTTAGTGACAGGAGGTACGGGCTATATCGGTTCGCACACCGTAGTAGAACTTCAGAATGCTGGTTATGACGTCGTCATCGTCGATAACCTTTCCAATTCGAGTGCAGACGTAGTGGATAACATCGAAGCCGTGTCAGGCATTCGCCCCGCATTCGAGAAAATCGATTGTCTGGATTATGCCGGTTTGGAAGGCGTGTTTGCCAAATACCAAGGCATCAAGGCCATCATCCACTTTGCAGCCAGCAAGGCTGTGGGTGAATCCGTGCAAAAACCCTTGCTTTATTACCGCAACAACATCGGTTCGCTGATCAACTTGCTCGAACTGATGCCCAAGTATGGCGTGGAAGGCATCGTGTTCTCTTCTTCATGCACGGTGTACGGACAACCGGACGTATTGCCCGTGACCGAAAAGGCTCCCATCAAGAAAGCCGAGTCGCCATACGGCAATACGAAGCAAATCAACGAGGAAATCATCCAGGACACCGTGGCTTCCGGCTCCCCCATCAGCGCCATCCTCTTGCGCTACTTCAATCCGATTGGCGCGCATCCCACGGCCTTGCTGGGTGAACTGCCCAATGGAGTACCGCAAAACCTGGTGCCCTACATCGTGCAGACGGCCATCGGCATCCGCGAGAAGCTGAGCATCTTCGGCAACGACTACAACACGCCCGACGGTACGTGCATCCGCGACTATATCAATGTGGTGGATTTGGCCAAAGCTCACGTGGTGGCCATTGCACGCATCTTGGAGAAGAAGCAGAAAGCCAAGGTCGAAGTATTCAACATCGGCACAGGCCGCGGACTTTCCGTGCTCGAACTGGTGCAGGCTTTCGAGAAGTCCACAGGCGTGAAATTGAACTACCAGATTGCACCGCGCCGCGCCGGTGACATTGAGAAGGTATGGGCTGATCCCTCACTGGCCAACAACGAATTGGGCTGGAAAGCCGACACGCCCATTGAAGATACATTGCTCTCTGCGTGGAAGTGGCAACTGCACCTCCGCGAGAAGGGCATCCAATGATACAATAAGGCATCAAACAAATGCATCCCTGCATTTGTTTGATTTATATGCAATTATCTGGCAATCGACATGTATGTGAATATTTGGATTTTGCACCAGTGCGCATTGCACTAACAGATAGGTTGCATAGTAGTTTTGTCGTGTTTTATTTTGTGTTTGTGTTGTGAATAGGCTTTGTCGGGAGACAAAGCCTATTATTTTTCCGGATGATGCGTAACAAAACGCTTCCTGTTCTCGTCTTATCAGTAAACGGCCGGCAAGGCCCGCTTTTTAATAATGAATGATAAAAACCAATGGATGCAGCCAGTTTTAAGAAGATGTTCCTACCCTACCACCGCAAACTCTACGGGGTAGCCTTCCGTCTGTTGGAGAACGAGGACGACGCCCGCGACGTGTTGCAAGACGCTTACCTCAAGCTATGGGACAAGCGGGATGCACTGGGCATCATAGACAACCCCGAGGCCTTCTGCACAACCTTGGTGCGTAATATGTGCCTGGACTTGCTCCGCTCGCCCCACTATGTGCACGAAAGGCAACAAGTGGAACTGACAGAGTCCTTGCCCGTAATTGCCCCCGACGAGACAGATGCCCGCGACAAGGTTCAGGTGGTTCAGACACTTGTCGCCCGCCTGCCCTTACAGCAACAGCAGGTAATCCGATTGAGGGACATGCTGGGATATACTTTTCAAGAAATTGAACAACTGACCGGGCTTAGCGCGAACAACATCCGCGTGGTGCTGTCCCGTGCCCGGAAGAATATACGAGAGGATTATTTTAAACAACGTGACTATGAAAAGAGAAGAGATTGAAAAATTGCTGGCCCGATATTATGACGGCCTGGCCACCGAGCAAGAAGAGGAAAAACTGACGCAAGCCTTACGCTCCGCCAAAGACTTGCCCGAGGACTTGCAGGCCGAACGCGACCTGTTCCTCTCCCTCCATAAGGACACGATGGAAGACGTGCCGGTGCCCGAAGACTTGGAAACGGAGCTGGCCGCACGGATAGACCGGAAGGCATCCGCTCCGCGCCGTCGCCGGCTGTGGTGGGGCAGCATGGCAGCCTCTATCCTCTTGCTTGTCGGATTGGGATTCGGCATTGCCGAAATGCGCCAGGAGGCGTTTGCTCCTACCCCGCAAGACACTTTTACCAATCCGGAGGACGCGCACCGCGCCTTGCAAGCCATCTTCGCGGAAATGTCGCAGAATTGGAATGAAGGGATGAAGCAGTTGGAGGCTTCGCAGCGGGACATTATAGCGGTTAACCGGGAAATCAGGGAAGAATTGAAATAATAATCTTAAAAAAACAGATACAATGAAAGCGATTAGGTATTTTTTAGTGATGGTGTTGTGTATTGCTCCTGCTTGGGGGCAGGCCCAGGAGAAGTTGTTCAGCAAATACAGCGACATGGAAGGGGTGAAGTCCGTCTATATTTCCAAGGCGATGCTGGAAATGGGGCCGCACTTGTTCTCGGACATTTATGTGGGTTCTGCCGCCAAACGGCTGAATTCGGTCAGCGTGCTCTCTACGTCCAAGAACGAAAAGGTTTACAAGGACCTATTGAAAGATATTCGCGCATTGCTCAAGTCGTCCAAGTATGAACTGTTGATGAAGCAAAAAGGTTCAAGCACCACATCAGAGTTTTACATTTCCCGCAGCGGAAACCGTATTAAGGAACTAATCATGCTGAGTGAAAATGGAGCATCATCGCTGCGTTTCGTTTACCTGGAAGGCTTGATGAGCATGGACGATGTGAAGAATATCTTGCTCTATACGTCATCTGCGGATTTCAAACACCTGTCCGGCCTGGAAAACCTGCAAGCCCTGAGAGGTCTCGATTCGCTGAAAGGCTTGGAATCGCTCAAAGGCTTAAAGATATACGATAGCGATGCTTGGAAGCAATTCGAGGAACAGATGAGGGACCTGGACGAACAGATGAAAGAAGTATTTGGAGATTAAGCAACCATTGCCGGAAAAGGCACAAAGCGGATAGGCGGAAGTTACTTGCTTTCCCCTATCCGTTTTTTATGAGAACACTTTGCCCAAACCTACACCATTTGAGGGTTGAAATCCACCCGTTGATTCTCCTATTCCGAAAGAGAGGAATAAGAGAGGAGAAAGAGAGGAGAAAGAGAGGAATAAGAGAGGAGAAAGGCATGGGAATATAGATGAAAGTATAACAAATGTTATCTCATCACCGGCATTTTGTCCGAATTGCACCCTTAAACATTCAATTTTGTGCTTTTATGTCAAAAAATCCTATGAAGTGATACAAGTATATGGGATTTATTTATACATTTGTAAGGAAGTTCGTGAGAGACCTCAAAGAGAACAACTTTAGAAAGAAATATAAATAAGAGATTGCTTATGTCACAGATTATTGGACATATTTCGCAGGTAATCGGACCTGTCGTTGACGTATTCTTTGATGCGCCGAAAACTGCAGCCGAATTGGTGTTGCCCAGTATCCATGATGCACTCGAAATCAAGCGCCCCAACGGGAAGCGGCTGATTGTGGAAGTGCAGCAACATATCGGTGAGAACACGGTTCGTACGGTGGCTATGGACAGTACGGACGGTTTGCAGAGGGGCATGAAGGTGCGTCCGCTGGGAGGTTCCATTACCATGCCGGTGGGAGACCAGATTAAAGGCCGCCTGATGAATGTCGTGGGTGACTCCATCGACGGCATGAGGGAACTGAATCGCGAGGGTGCTTACCCCATTCACCGGGAACCGCCCAAGTTTGAGGATTTGACGACGGTGCAGGAAGTGCTGTACACGGGCATCAAGGTGATTGACCTATTGGAGCCTTATAGTAAAGGTGGTAAAATCGGTCTGTTCGGTGGTGCCGGTGTGGGCAAGACGGTGTTGATTCAGGAACTGATCAACAACATTGCCAAGAAGCAGCACGGTTTCTCCGTGTTTGCCGGTGTGGGCGAACGTACCCGTGAAGGCAACGACTTGCTGCGCGAGATGATTGAATCCGGCGTTATCCGTTATGGTGAGGAATTCAAGAAGAGCATGGAGGAAGGCAACTGGGATTTGACGAAAGTGGATTATGACGAAGTCGCCAAATCGCAAGTAACCTTGGTGTTCGGCCAGATGAACGAGCCGCCTGGAGCACGTCAGTCCGTGGCATTGTCCGGATTGACGGTGGCCGAGTCTTTCCGCGACAGTGGTGCGGAGACGGATGGCCCGCGCGATATCCTGTTCTTCATCGACAACATCTTCCGTTTCACGCAGGCAGGTTCCGAGGTATCGGCTTTGTTGGGCCGTATGCCTTCCGCCGTAGGTTACCAGCCGACGTTGGCCACGGAAATGGGTGCCATGCAGGAGCGAATCACGTCCACGAAGAACGGCTCCATCACTTCCGTACAGGCCGTGTATGTGCCTGCCGACGACTTGACCGACCCGGCTCCGGCCACGACCTTCACCCACTTGGATGCCACGACGGTGCTTGACCGTAAGATTGCCTCCATGGGTATCTATCCGGCCGTAGACCCGTTGGAATCCACGTCGCGCATCCTCGACCCGCACATCGTGGGCAAGGAGCATTATGAGGTGGCCCAGCGCGTGAAGCAGATTTTGCAGCGCAACAAGGAATTGCAGGATATTATCTCCATCCTCGGCATGGAGGAATTGTCGGAAGCCGACCGCTTGCTGGTGAACCGTGCCAGACGCGTACAGCGCTTCCTCTCGCAACCGTTCGCGGTGGCCGAGCAATTCACGGGCGTGCCGGGCACGATGGTGAACATTGAGGATACCATCAAGGGATTCAAGATGATTCTGGACGGCGAGGTGGACTACCTGCCCGAATCGGCTTTCCTGAACGTGGGAACCATCGAAGAGGCCATAGAGAAAGGTAAGAAACTGCTGGCACAGGCAGAGAAAGCATAAAGGCGTATGGAAGGTTTGTTGCATTTGGAAATCTTTTCGCCTGAAAAGGAAATCTTCAGCGGCGAAGTGGAGCACGTCACCCTGCCGGGAACGATGGGGTCGTTCACCATCTTGCCGCAACATGCCCCCATCATCTCGTCCTTGCAGGCAGGCATCCTGTCTTACGTGACGAAGGACGGGGAACATTCGGAAGAGATTCGTGGAGGATTTGTCGAGATGAACGACAACAAGGTATCCGTCTGTGTAAATTGAAGCGTTTCGTGCAAGGATGAATGTAGAGATACGGAAATATCTGGTGGGGACGGCGTTGCTGACGCTGTTGACAGGAGGCATCGGGATGTGGATTTTCCATGCCGTCCGCCCCTCCTTGTTCCTGTCCGATTATATTTGGATGCCTGTCTATTTCTTCGTGGTAGGCGCCTTGCTGATGGCAGGCGTGACCGGAGGCGGCAGGACAGGGGACATGAAGCGGCTGGTGCAAGCCTACTTGTTGGCACGCATCGTGAAGCTATTCGTTTCCGTGATAGCTGTCGTCGTCTTCTGCCTGGCTGTCCAAACGGAAGTGACGGTAGTGGTGGCTACATTTGTCATCAACTATTTTATCTATCTGATGTATGACTCGTGGTTTTTCTCCCGGTTGGGGAAAAGTCGGAAAATAGAAACGAAAGAAATATGAAACGATTACGGACATTATTGATAGGAACATTGCTGGCTGTGGTCGGTGTGCTGCATGGCGTGCCCGCCAATGCCGGTAATGATTCCGCTCCGGCGCCTGAAGCCACGGAAGAGTCCAATCCGGTGGATGTGAAGGGAATTGTCTTCGGACACATCGGCGACGGCTACGAATGGCACATCACGGACATCGGAGACACGCACGTCACCATACACCTGCCCATCATCGTGTACAGCAGCACAACGGGATGGCACGCTTTCCTGTCCTCACGGCTGGAGGAGAACGGCGGAACGTATGAAGGCTTCTCCATCGCCCCGGCGGGCAGTCCCTACGAAGGCAAGCTGGTGGAGCACGATGCAGCCGGCAACGAGGTGCGCCCCTTTGACATCTCCATCACCAAGGTGACCCTGTCCCTGTTTATCAACAGTTTGCTGCTGGTACTCATTGTGCTGGGCGTGGCCCGCTGGTACCGGAAGCATCCGAAGCAAAGTGCCGCCCCCGGCGGTTTCGTGGGATTTATGGAAATGTTCATCATGATGGTGAACGATGATGTAATCAAGGGTTGCGTGGGTCCCAACTACCGCAAGTTTGCCCCCTACCTGCTGACTGCATTCTTCTTTATCTTCATCAACAACCTGATGGGATTGATTCCCATCTTCCCCGGCGGAGCCAGCGTGACGGGCAACATCGCGGTGACGTTTGTATTGGCATTGTGTACGTTCGTGGCGGTCAACCTCTTCGGCACCAAGCATTATTGGAAGGACATCTTCTGGCCCGATGTGCCTTGGTGGCTGAAAGTGCCCGTGCCCATGATGCCTTTCATTGAGCTGTTCGGCATATTCACCAAGCCGTTTGCCTTGATGATCCGTCTCTTTGCCAACATGCTGGCAGGACACATGGCCATGTTGATTCTGACGTGCCTGGTGTTCATCTCGGCCAGCATGGGACCGGCTCTGAACGGTTCGCTGACGGTGGCATCGGTGCTGTTCAACATCTTTATGAACGCATTGGAGTTGCTGGTAGCCTTCATCCAGGCCTACGTGTTCACGATGCTGTCAGCCGTGTTCATCGGCCTGGCACAGGAGCACAAGGTGGAAAAGGCGGAATGAACATCCCAAAGAAACCCATAGAGAAACAATTAGTAAATCATTAAATAACCATTAAAAAATTAGAAAGTTATGTTACTGTCTGTATTATTGCAAGCTGCTGCTGCAGGTGTAGGTATTACGAAAATGGGTGCGGCCATTGGTGCCGGTTTGGCTGCTATCGGTGCAGGTATCGGCATTGGTAAAATCGGCGGATCGGCCATGGAGGCCATTGCCCGCCAGCCGGAAGCCTCCGGTGACATCCGTAACAACATGATTATTGCTGCTGCCTTGATCGAAGGTGTTGCCTTGCTGGCAGTCGTAGTATGTCTGTTGACCTTCCTGATGTAGTAGTTTATAACTTTGCGGCTTGTGGTCCGGCAATGCCCGGCATTGCGGGATTGCAAGTCGCTCTTAACCGAGTTTTCAAGTATGTCATTGTTATTACCCGAGAGTGGTTTGCTCTTTTGGATGCTCCTGTCGTTCTTGGTGGTATTTGTAGTGCTGGCCAAATATGGATTCCCGGTCATCGTCAAGATGGTGGAAGAACGTAAAGCCTACATCGATCACTCCATGGAAGTGGCACGCGAGGCCAATGAAAAGTTCTCCAAACTGAAGGAGGACACAGAAGCCTTGATTGCCTCTGCCAACAAGGAACAAGGACGTATTGTAAGGGAAGCCATGCTGGAGCGCGAGAAGATTATCGCCGACGCGCGCAAGCAGGCAGAAACAGTTGCCCAAAAAGAACTGGACGAAGTACGGAAACAAATACAGCAGGAGAAAGAGGAGGCCATCCGCGCCATCCGTCGCCAAGTAGCCGAGCTGTCTGTGGACATCGCCGAGAAAGTGATTCGTAAGAACCTGGACGAAGAGCGTGAGCAGATGGACATGATTGACCGGATGCTGGATGAAATGCTCCCTGCAAGTAAGAAAAATTAAAGGACCAAAGGCTTGATGACCAATCGTTGAGTCGTAATCGTTTGGAGAAAATGGATATAGGAATTATTTCGATGCGATACGCAAAGGCTTTGATGGGATTTGCGAAGGACAAAGGCACGGAAGACATCATGTACAAGCAGTGCAAGAGCCTTTCGGAGTCTTTCAGCAAATACCCGGACTTTCGTGCCGCCCTTGAAAATCCCGTGTTGCCCATCGACGAGAAATACGCGTTGGTGTGCACTGCTGCCGTGGGTGACGGAAAGGTGGATGCGACCTTTGCCGACTTTATCAAGTTGGTGTTGAAGCACCGGCGCGAGAAACTCTTGCAATATATGTGCCTTTCATTCATGGATTTGTACCGTCAGAGCAAACATATTGGCGTGGCCAGACTGATAACGGCCGTGCCCGTGAGTCAAAAGGTGGCCGATCGCATCCGAAATAGTGCCTCTTCCATGTTGCACGCCCGGATGGAGCTACAGACGGAGGTGAACCCTGCATTGGAAGGCGGTTTCATTTTTGATATAAATGACTATAGGTTGGATGCCAGTATCGCCACCCAGTTGAAAAGAGTGAAACAACAGTTTATTGACAAGAACAGAAGAATCGTATAACAAATTACTAAGAATATGCTATCTGAAAATATAAAAGTAAGCGAAGTTTCTGATGTCCTCCGCAAACAATTGGAAGGCATAGATACCCAAGTCTCTTTGGATGAGATTGGCACCGTTCTCCAAGTGAGCGATGGCGTGGCACGTATCTATGGCTTGCGCAATGCCGAGGCCAGTGAGTTGGTGGAGTTTGAGAACGGCATCATGGGCATCGTCATGAACCTTGAGGAAGACAATGTCGGTGCCGTATTGCTGGGTCCGACGGACAAAATCAAGGAAGGATTCACGGTGAAACGTACCAAACGCATTGCCTCCATCATGGTAGGCGAAAGCATGTTGGGACGTGTCATCGACCCGCTGGGTGTTCCCCTCGACGGCAAAGGACTCATCGGTGGTGACTTGTGCGAAATGCCTTTGGACCGCAAGGCTCCGGGCGTTATCTACCGTCAGCCGGTCAATCAGCCTTTGCAGACCGGTCTGAAAGCTGTGGATGCCATGATTCCTATCGGACGTGGACAGCGTGAGTTGATTATTGGTGACCGCCAGACGGGTAAGACGGCCATTGCCATCGACACCATCATCAACCAACGCAGCAATTATGAAGCGGGAGACCCCGTATATTGCATCTATGTAGCCATTGGCCAGAAGGGTTCCACCGTGGCCAGTATCGTGAACACCTTGCGTCAGCATGGAGCCATGGACTATACCATCGTGGTGGCTGCCACGGCTGCAGACCCTGCCGCCTTGCAATACTATGCCCCGTTTGCGGGTGCCGCCATCGGTGAATACTTCCGCGATACCGGCCGCCATGCTTTGGTGGTCTATGATGACTTGTCCAAGCAGGCTGTGGCCTATCGTGAGGTATCTTTGATTTTGCGCCGTCCTTCGGGTCGTGAAGCTTATCCGGGTGATATCTTCTACCTACATTCCCGTTTGCTGGAACGTGCGGCCAAAATCATCAACCAGCAAGAGGTGGCTTGCCAAATGAACGACCTGCCCGACAGCCTGAAGGGCAAGGTGAAAGGTGGTGGCTCCTTGACTGCCCTGCCTATCATCGAGACACAAGCCGGCGACGTTTCCGCATACATCCCGACCAATGTGATTTCTATCACTGACGGTCAGATATTCTTGGACACCAACCTCTTCAATCAAGGCAATCGTCCGGCCATTGACGTAGGTATCTCTGTAAGCCGTGTGGGTGGTAACGCACAAATCAAGGCCATGAAGAAAGTGGCCGGTACGTTGAAGATTGACCAAGCCCAGTTCCGTGAGTTGGAAGCATTCTCCAAGTTCAGCGGTGAAATGGATGCCGTGACGGCACTGACCATCGACAAGGGACAGAAGAATACTCGTCTGCTGGTTCAACCACAGTACAGCCCCATGCCGGTAGAGAAGCAGATTGCCATCTTGTATTGCGGCACGCACGGCTTGCTGCATGACATACCTCTGGACAAGGTGAGCGATTTTGAACGTAGCTTCTTGGACTATCTTGAGGCCAATCAGAAGGAGGAAATCTTGGATGTCCTGAAGAAAGGTGTAATCAGCGATGAAGTCTGCCAAAAGATAGAAAAGGCAGCCGCAATGATTGCCAAACAATTCATCTAATAAAAAGGGAAAGACATGGCTTCACTGAAAGAGGTTAAAAATAGAATAAATTCCGTAAAGAGCACGCGTCAGATCACGTCGGCCATGAAGATGGTGGCATCGGCGAAGCTGCATAAGGCGCAGGGCCGGATTACGAGCATGTTGCCTTACCAGCGGAAGCTGAATGAAATCCTGACGAATTTTCTGCGGACAGAGACTTCATTCGAGTCGGCTTATACGGCAAAGCGGGAAGTGACGAGGGTAGCCATCGTGGTTTGCTCGTCCAACGGCTCGCTGTGCGGTGCCTACAATTCGAATGTGGTGCGGTTGCTCGAGAAGACGTTGGCCGAATACCAATCACTGGGAAAAGAAAACATCTTGGTTTATCCGGTGGGCAAAAAGGTAGAAGAGGCTGTCAAAAAGTTGGGCTGTGTCAAGCAAGGATCCTATCAGAAACTGGTGGATGTGCCTGCATACGCGGATGCTTACAAACTGGCCGAAGAGTTGATGACTAGTTTTGCAGCGAATCAGGTGGATCGGGTGGAATTGATTTATCATCACTTCAAATCCATGGGTTCACAGATTCTGACACGCGAGGACTACTTGCCGATTGATTTGTCCAAGATGACCGATAACACAACGGCTGACGGGAAGGGGAAAACTTCCCAAGGATTCAACAACGACTACATCGTGGAACCTTCGGTAGGAAAAGTATTGGCCGAGTTGTTGCCTATGGTGCTGTGCCAGAAGATTTACACGATGCTGCTGGACTCCGTGACATCAGAACACGCCGCCCGTATGCTGGCCATGCAGGCTGCCACGGACAATGCCGAAGACTTGATACAAGAACTGACCATCCAATACAATAAAACTCGTCAGCAAAGCATCACCAATGAATTGCTGGACATCATTGGCGGCAGCATGAAATAGTATCAACAGATTTTTCAACGAACGCGGGCTACGCAACTTCCCAAGGGAGTGTGTCGTCCGCGTTTTTTATGCTACACCAGGTGATTTCGGAGCAGCACATAACCCAACGTTTCGGCACACCCTCATTTCTCATCCCTTTGCGGCCTTATTCATGCACCTTGCAAGACCGTTGTTTCTCCTATTCTGAATAGGAGTATAATAGGAGTATAATAGGAGTATAATAGGAGTAATAACGGAGGTGTAACGAAGGGATAACGGAGAGATAACGAA